>JAUVAJ010000230.1 GCA_030591795.1 Desulfuromonadales bacterium
GGCGTCAGCACTTACCTGGAAAAACCGTTTCGCGCCGGTGACCTGCTCAAGGCGATCGAACAAAACCTGTCGCTCCCAGCCACTGGCGGCGGCGAGACGATCGATCAACATCTTCTGAAAGCCCTCACTTCACGTTTTTCCGGTATTCTTAATTTTAATATCAACGACCGCCAGCAGCACCTCAGCTTCATCAACGGCACCCCGGTCTCGCTCCGGCCTGGACTCAAGCATGAGAATTTTGGTGAGTTTCTACTCAAGCGCGGCGTAATTTCGGCTGAGGAATACAGCTATTATGCAACGGTCGGCGAGTGCCGACACGACACTCTGGTCGAACTCGGCTGTTTCGATTATCCGGAACTGATGCAGGAAAAACTCTCCTACCTCGGCAGCGAACTGATCTATGCTTTTGGTCTGCCTCCGTTTGCGTCCACCGCCAATCCGGTCTCACTGCCGGGTGAAATGCAGGTCATTTCGGTCAACGTGCCGAGGATGTTTTACGCCGGTTATCACATGCATCCGCAGATGCCGCGGCTGCGGGCTCTCCGCCAACAGTATGCAGCGCACTTTCCTATTCTGGCGCCGGCTTTCTACCGACACAGCAACTTCCTGCAACTGAAATCGGAAGAACAGTTGCTACTGCAACGACTCGACGGCCAGACGAGTCTGAATGACTGCCTGGGTGAAGGTGACGGTCTGCTGCCGCTGCTGCAAACTCTGCTGACTCTGGAGATGATCAGCCTCAGCCCGGAACCGGCCAGCAACGCCATGCCGGACTCACCGGTTCGTACCCTGTTTAACATGATCGAGGATGATTCATCCGATATCGGTGCCGCCGACACCATGGAGAGTTTTGATGATCTGGTCGATGCCGCCGATCTGGAAGAGGTCGATCTGGTTGTCGATGAAGAAGCTGCTGCGCAACAGGAGGCGAGCCACGATCTGGCAATCGGCAAGAAAGTGCGCCAGACTCTGGCCGAAATCAAGGACAAGAACTACTACGAGGTTTTCAAGCTGCGCCAGGGTGAATTCTCGTTTGACAAGCTGAAGGCAAAGTACTTCGACTACACTCACGAGTTCGGCCCGGAGCTGTTGATGCAACTCTCCGGTGAAGAGGCGAGCCTGGTCGAAGAGATTCTCTCGCTGGTCACCAACGCCTACAATACCCTGTCTGATGTCGTCAAGAAGGAGCGTTACGACGAGCTGCTCGGTTCAGACACCGTCGGCCTCGGCGAAGAGGGCGATGATAAGTTTCAAGCCGAGATCCAGTCACAATCTGGCAAAGTCTTCATCGAAATGGAAGAGTGGGACAACGCAATAAAAGCAATGCAGGATGCAGTTAATATTGACCCATCCAACGGCGATTATCTGGCCCACCTCGGCTGGGCGATCTATCGCAATCCGGCCAATGAGCGCAGCGCCACCATGCGCGATCAAGCCAAACAGATGATCAACAGATCTATCTCTCTCGAACGGACGGCTGCTGGCCACAGCTTCAAAGGGTGGCTGCTGTTTGAAGCCGGTCGGGAAAGTCTGGCTGAAGCCGAATTCAGTAAAGCGTTGAAAATCGACGCCCGCAACAGCGTGGCGCGCAAAGGAATGCGCAGTATGCAGGAGAAACGTGAGCAGGATAAAAAAGGCCTGTTTCGCAAGATGTTCCGCTAGGTGCCTATCTACATCAACAGCCTCCTGGTATCCTTTGTCATCTCGAACGAATGTGAGAGATCTGTCTGTAAGTTTCTATTGTACAACCAAGATTTCTCTCTTCGGTCGAAATGACAATCACTGGACACCAATACGCTACAATATTTCCATCCTGCTCGCTCTGGTCTGGATGTTTCAGGAGTCTGCAATATGTCAAACAGCCGTCTCGTCTACTCAAGTGAAACCGGGCGCCTCTGCCCAGACTGCCAAAAACCGGTCAACAATTGCGTCTGCAAAAAAACCGCAAAAATAAATCCGGGAGATGGCGTCGTTCGTGTCAGCCGATCAACCGCTGGTCGCAAAGGCAAAGGTGTGACCATCATCACCGGCGTGCCGCTTGCAGGAAAACCCCTCAAGGAACTGGCCAAGAAGTTGAAGCAGAAGTGCGGCAGTGGCGGTACCTTAAAGGATGGAGTGATTGAGATTCAGGGTGAGCATCGTGACCTGCTGGTCGAGGAGTTGCAGAAACAGGGCTGGACGGTCAAACGGGTGGGCGGATAAAGCATATAAGTAAAACGGGGCCAGAATTTAATTCTGGCCCCGTTTTACTTTGAATATCATTGCAGACTATTTCAGTAGCTTCGCAATCGTCTTGAACTCCGGAGTTCCTGCTTCTTTCAGCATCTGAAACAGCGCCATCTCAGTCGTGCTGACTACTGCACCGGCGGCAGCCGAATTATCGACCCCGGCCTGGTAGTTTTCCTTTGCCCGTGAGCAGATCGCATCGCGGATCAAATGTACTGCGTAGCCATCTTCGAGCAGGCCGAGAACCGTCTGATAGACACATACGTGCGCCTCCATGCCGGTAACCAGCACCTGTTTGCGACCGGTCGCTTGCAAAGCCTCATTAAACTTGGGCTCGCCACAGCAACCAAAGCTGACCTTCTCGATCACCGTATCGCCACAGGCTTCGGCCAGATCGGCAACGGTATGACCCAGTCCACGCGGGTACTGCTCAGTGGTCACCACCGGTATTCCGAGCTGTTTGGCACCTTCGAGCAACAGCTCGATATTGTTTTTAACCTTCCGGGCAATCTTTTCCTTCATCGCCGGAACCAGTCGTTCCTGCACATCAATCACAACCAGAACCGCTTGATCGCGATCAAGTTGAAAATCAGTTGCACTTTGACTCATCTTTATCTCCTTCTTCTATTTATGGCGTATCGCCACTAACTACAATCTCTTTTCGGCTACGGCGTCGCAACAAAAATACGCCGCCGCCGGTCAACAACATAACCAGCAGGCTGCCGAGCAGTCCCGACATGGTGGTGCCGCTGCGACCGTCGCCAGTCGCATCAGGTAAGGCGTAATCAGGCAGAATTGCAGTTTTTTGCTGCACCGCGTCAGACGCTTTATGCACACCAGCATCCGGGCTTTCCAGTTCATGCGAACCGGTCACCTGAGCAATCGACCATTCTAGACCATCCGGCAATTCCGAAGCGTACCATGAAAGGAAACCGCCGGTCAGTAGAGTCACCAGTAAAAGTGAGATGCCGATCCGGCGCAATGATTTTTCACCGGTCTGCAGCAGTGTAGTTGTTTGCAGAATATCTGGACGGGCGGTAGCGATGAATAGTACCACCGCAGCCGTCGCCACTCCTTCGACGATGCCGATAGCGAGATGGATCGGTTGCATCACCAGGGCAAATGTTTTAAACGGCAGTTCCGTTACTCCAGATAATACTGTTTGCGCAACAACGCCGAGTGAGCCAAACTGCAGACCGATGACGGCCGCGATGATCGCTGCGGTAATCACCCTCCCACGCACAGCTCCATCGCCGGCCAGCTTTTTATAAAACAGCAGATAGGCGATAAAACAGGGAAAAAGACCGAGATTTACAATATTACAACCTAGAGCCAGCAGACCACCATCAGCAAAAAACAGCGCCTGGACAATCAAAACCGAGGCGAGAGTGAGAAAGGCGGCATGCGGCCCGAGTAGAATCGCCAGCAACAGACCGCCGCCAATATGGCCGCTGGAACCGGTGCCGGGGATGGTGAAGTTGATCATCTGCGCCGCAAAAATAAACGCCCCGAGAATTCCCATCAGAGGAATGCGGCGATCATCGATTTCTTGAGCGACTTTGCGGCTGCTGTAGGCGATGGTGCAGGCTGCTACAGCCCACATTGACGCACCAACAGCCGGAGAAAGCAGGGCATCGGCCATATGCATGAGTTTGCTCCTGTGTTACGAACTGAAAAAACGTGTGATGAAAATAACTGAGTCGGCAACCGCTGTCAAGAACCATAATTGTCTCTTATGTGGTGATATGGCCACTTTAATCCGTATTCCGCGTACC
>JAUVAJ010000063.1 GCA_030591795.1 Desulfuromonadales bacterium
CCGTCCGGCCGAAGACGGCTGAGGCCTGGATCACATGATAGCGCTGTTCAGACCGGCGGATATAATTACGCCCCTCGTCGACCGCCAGTTCGACTCGTGGATCGTTGTAGAGTTGCCCGGTAAAAGACCCGAACTCCTCGTTAACCGCAAAAGCGATCAGAGGATTCAACTCCACTGCTGTCACATGCTTAGCCCCGGTCGCCAGCGCAACCTTGACATCTTTACCACCGCCAGGGCCAATGACCAGTGCTCTGGCTCCAGGATGCAAGTGATACGGCAGGGCAATGACGTTGCTGCGGAAGAACTCATCGCTTTGTCCAGCGTCATCCCGGTACATGGTGGTGTAGCCGGTATCATCGACCACCATGCCGAGCTGCTCCGGGATCGGCCCGCGGTAGGTTCGCGACAAGCCCCAGGACTGGCCCATCTCCTGACTCTGCGACGGGTAAACCGCAACCCGAGAGAAAGAATTCCAGGAGCTCCAGAGTAGATTCGGCTCGTAACGCCCACGGACAAAACGGATTTCGGCAAAACCATTCAACATATTACCGGTACCGGCGACCAAAAGCAGGGCCAGAATAAATAGATAGCCAAAGCGACGGCGCTTGATGTGCTTGCGTCCATCAGCAAACAACCAGGCGGCACCTATACCGGTAGCGGCGATAGCGAGAATCGCAGTGATTCCGCCAAGTAGTTTCAACAACAGAATAATCAGCAGACAACCAAGGCCGGCACCGAGCAAATCCCAAAAGTATAGACGGTTGATCTGATCCAGATGTCGGCGAAACAGCAGGGTAACCGCCAGACCGCTCCAGAAAAACGGTAACGCGGTCACCAGATAGAGCGCGGCCAGCGCCGGCAACATCTCCATCGGCACGCCACGATCGTAAAAACCTTGCTGAAACGGTTGGTAAAACGGTTGATGAAAAAAGGAGAGTACCTTGAAGCCGAACTGCGGGTAGAAACGAAAGGCGACAAAAATGGCAAAAAACAGGGTTACCGACAAGGCAAACAACAGACTGCAACGCGACGCCATCCGCCGGGTTCGGTCAACCGGGAACAAGCCTGGAGCCAGATAGATCAGCAAGGCTGCGGTTCCCATGCCGAACAGCGCCAACGAGATCGCCATCGACGCAAAATGGTACCACATCAACACTGAAAAGATCCGCGTCAGGACCAGCTCGTACATCAACGTCGCCAGGCAAAGCAAGAAAATCCCGCCGTACAGGCGCCCATCGGCGCGGTCAGAAAATATCATCATGGTTGGTCTATCGGCAGAGCGACGGGAAGCAGGGCATAAATATGGTGATTCCGCGCGCCAAACAGCACGCGGTTACCGGTCATTAACGGCTTGCCCTGAATCTCACCGTCAAGTTTGAATTGGCTTATGACGGTACCACTATCGATGTTGACCACCGACAGGTTCCCGTCATTATCACCAAAAAACAGACGGTTATCAGCAAGGGTCGGTGTGGCATAAATCGGTCCGAAGCCGGATTGCGCCCAGATCGGTTCGCCATCTGCGGCCCGCAGCTTCCAGAGCCGACCGGCCGTCGTACCGACAAACAATGCCGGGCCGGAATAAAGCGGTGCACTATAATAACAGACCTCGCCGAGCGACCGTACCCAGCGTTTACGACCGCTGCGATCGAGCGCCACAACATCACCATTGCGCTGCACGACAACCGGCCCATCAGGTGTAACCGCTGGCGTCGAAAGCAGTGCCGAGCCGAGATCAACCTGCCACAGCACCTCCCCTTTCAGGTTCAGGGCCAGAAACAGCCCGGCGCTGTTGCCGAGATAGATCCGGTCTTCATCCCACGCCGGTTGTGCCCGCAATGCGCCACCGGTATCGTACTGCCAGAGGCGACTGCCATCCTCAGTATTGAGCGCATAGACAATTCCATTCCAGGTTGGCAAAAGAATAGTCCCGTCAATAATCAGTGGTGACGCCTGTCGATGATCATCGGAAGGCGACGGCGCATAACTGAAACGCCAGAGCTCATGGCCATCTTGCGGATCAAGGGCAAACAGGGAGCGATCCCAGGTCTGAACGTAAAGTCGCCGGTTATCCCAGGCCGGCGTCGCATCGATCACATTACCGAAGTGTCGACTCCAGACTACCGCGCCGGTCGGCGCAAGAGCCGTCAGCTGCCCGTCCCATGAACCGGCAATCAGGTTGTCGTCAGCTGCGACCACTGCCGCATCAACAAAGCCGGAGGTAACGTATTGCCAATCCAGGTCAAGCTGTAGATTGTCACGCGGTCCGGTCCGGGCAACCCATGTCTGCGCCGGTGCGGTTCGTACCGTACCGATTGCCGGGTCATCCTGACGATCATGAATGGCGGCGGCGATCGCTTGCGGATCAGCGGTGCCCCACCAGTTGTTTTCTAAACTGACCTCACCCTTGAAAAAATCACCGAGACGGATATTGACCTGATTATCATAAAAGTTATTATCCCGGATAACTGAATCACGATCGGTCTCAAACAGGAAAATTCCGGAGCCGTTGCGACGGAAAATATTATGCGTGATCTCGACACTCGAATTCCTGAAGTTGACCGCTTTACCAATATTATCTTCATACAGGTTGTTACTCAGCGTGAAGCGAGCCTCGCCGAGGCGACTGCCATCAATATTGCGACGCACAACACAATCCGACATCAGCCCTTTGGTGAAATGGGCATGGAGCGTGTGGGCGGAATCACTGATTTCGCAATAACGCAACAGAATGTCCTTGGAGAAATCGACGCGGATTTCGAGCCAGTCACCCGGACGCGGATTCGGTTCGGCACTCCGGAACCGGATCGGCTCAGCAACCGTTCCAACCGCGGTCAGGCTCCCTTCAACTATCAACGTCCCATCGCCGAGGCCATCTTGGTCGAGATCCCTCCGGACAAAGGAGATATCCGTGCCCGGTCGTATCGTCAGGCGAGCGCCTTTGACCACCCGGACCGAGCCTTCAACTACAATCCGCCCCTGCCAAACCGTATCGACGAGGATCTGCTGATCCTGCAGAACCTGAACGCCACCACCGGTGCCGGCACAGCCGGTCAGGAGCAATAAGACAATAAAGCCGAGAAGATTTTTCACCACATCTCCTCCACCTTGATATCGATACCGTCCTGAGCCGCACCGGAATCGATATGCAGCCGGTGATCCGGATTTTCATCGTAAGTGCCGTAAAGGTCACCTGGCCCCGGCGCACCGCCGAGGGTGTCGCGTGCAGCCAGATAATAGTCGCCCCCGTCCGGCATCGACAAGATATAGCGACCGTCTGCTCCGGTCGGCTGCGATACCAGCAGCGGACGATCGAGCATCTGCGGTTTCAGATATAACACCACCCGCACGCCTTCAACCGGCTCACCCGCCGCATCGGTAATCATGCCGCTGATCGAGGTCTGACCGTTAAAGTTCAGGTTCATCTGCTCAACCTTGTCGGGCACTTCCAGCATCGGGATGATAACCGGCTCGGCACGATTATCACGTACCCGCAACGGGTTCTGCGGATAGTAACCGACAAAATCACCAGCGCGTAGCGGTCCGACCGTCATATTTCCCTGGCGTTTGCGGGCGATCAGATAATAGGTTCCATCCGGCAGATCGAGTTCAAACCGACCCTGCTCATCAGTCGGCCCGGCCATCATGTAACCCAGCCCTTTGAGTTGCGTCGTCAGATCGGTATAAACAAAAATAATCACATCAGCCTGTGGCTGTCCGGCATGCGTGACCTGGCCAACGACAAAATCTTTTCCCGCATCAGCACTGTTTTTGTCTGGCTGGCGCACCAGGCCAAGACTGACCCCAACCATCCCCGCTTCGGGAACCGTGATAGGATTTCGTCCGTAGTAAGAAAACAGCCCGGCACCCCGGGCAAGCAGATAATATGAGCCGGGCGGAAGCTCAACCCGGAACACGCCATCGGCTTCGGTCATTGCGGAGCGAAAATCTGGTTGTGCTGGCAGATGGATCACATCAGCCCGATAGGCTCCGACCTCAACTCCGGCAGCCGGCAGGCGGTCGAAATTAACCTTGCCCGAAACCGCGGTTCCAGACCCGGACGCCAGACACCCGGCCAGAGCCGGAACCAGCAACAAAATTATCAGGTTACGTAACATTGATACACTCGCAAAAAAGAAAAAGATGGCTAAGCAAAATCATCCACTCATCAGATAGCACGATCTGTTCCAACTCGGCAAGAGACATCAACCTGTTGCCATAAAAAAACGGGCCACCCAGAGGCGGCCCGTTTGTATCAGTATTTTGTGCTTTTACTTGATAGCTTGCGACAACATATTTGGCTGGCTCAGCGACGGCTCAATCAGCTCAATAGTCTGACCGGTGGTCACACCCTCAACCCGTGCTTCAATCCCACTCGGGAAGGTAGCAACGACATCATACTTCTTGGCCGAGTCGAGGCCAAAGTGAGCGACCTTCGGGCTCTGGGCGCAGAAGCCGTTAGCCGAGCGGACTTCACGCACAGCAATCAGCTCAGACTGGCCATGCTCGGTGACCCGCACCTTGCTACCGTAAGCATCCCGGTTCGAAACGGTGCCGGCCAATTTAACTTTAAGCCAGTTCTTGTCGTTCTGCTGGTTGAGATAAAGTTTGTTCGGTGCACCCCAGTTAACTACGTAGAGATCGAGATCGCCATCGTTGTCGACATCGGCAAAAGCGGTCCCTTTAGTCCGAACCGTCTCGCATTTGAGCTGTGGTTGGGAATCGACGATATTGGCAAAGTTGCCCTTGCCGTCGTTGACGTAGAGCTGATTGGCTAGCTTGCAATCGCCTTCGTAGAGGTCGACGTCACCGTCATGATCGATATCGCCAAAGGTCGGACCTTTACCCCAGCCGCCGTTGCCGCCGGCCAGCTGCTCTGACACCTTGGTGAAGTTCCCTTTACCATCATTCAGGTAAAGATTGTTCGGACCGACATAATTCGAAACGAACAGATCCAGCGTGCCGTTGTTGTCGATATCGGAGAATGCAGCACCAAGACCCCAGTTGGCATCAGCCACACCGGCGCTACGCGAAGCATCAGCGAAAGTGCCATCACCTTTGTTGAGGTAGAGTTTGTTCGGCTCACCGGCCGGGTAACGACCGTTGACGACATAGAGATCAACAAACTGATCGTTGTTGACGTCGGCCCAGACCGCCATCCAGCTCCAGGAACGGTCACCGACACCAGCGGCATCAGTCACGTCAGAGAAACTGCCGTCGCCGTTGTTGCGATACAGAATGTTTTTCGCTCCGACGCCATAGTTGGCGCAGTAGATATCGAGGTTGCCGTCATTGTCGTAATCGACAAATGATGCCGCGTAGGTGAAAGCCTTCAAGCCAACACCAGCTGCATTGGTAACATCGGTAAAGGTGCCGTCGCCGTTGTTCTTGAACAGGCGGTTGGCTTCAATTTCATAACGTCCGCCGGTGGCAACATAGAGATCGGCAAAACCGTCGTTGTTGTAATCACCGAAGACACTGCCCATGGCGAAACCGGGATAATCGATGCCGGCGCCGGACTCAGCGGTCACATCCTTGAACTGGCCATCACCAATGTTCAGATAGAGCTTGTTAGCGCCACCCTTATTGGAGACATACAGATCAACCAGACCGTCATTGTTGACATCGGCAAAAGCAACCCCTTTACCGAGACCATCATCAGCCACACCCGCTTTAGTGGAAACATCCTTGAAGTCCTTGGCAGCAACAATGCAAGGCAGCGCAACAACCATGATCAGGACCAACAAAGTCGACAACGTCTTTTTACCCATTTCATATCTCCTTTTCACCGGACGCACACAAAATTGCCAGGCAACAGTACAATAACAGATTAACCATGCAAAACAAAGTTAAGTATCTGGAAAATATAACAGTTTCATCCGCAACGTCAAGCGCCTCGGCGTAGCGTTCCCTGACATACAATTCAAGACTGCTGGTCAAAGAACTGAATCAACTGCGATTAATGCAATAAACAGGCCCACTGCTTAACTGGCAAAAAGCCGTCAAGCTTCCAGCGAACAGGTCAAAACTTCATCAAAAAATCGTTTGATATATCCAGCCGAGAAGAATCGCGCTCAGCAACGATGACGTCAGAAAAACCATCACCACGCGCAAGCGAAACATCCCGGTCAAGGCAATCATAGCCGGCAGGCTGGAAACCGGCGCCGCCAGCAAAAACGTCCAGGCTGCACCAGGATCCATTCCACGTTGCAGCAGACCGGATAGAATCGGAATAGCCGGGATCTGATTGATCGGCAGCGGCAGGCCGATAACCGCCGCCATCAGAACCGAACCGAAACTCTTGTCGCCGACCAGCATAGTGATCCATTGCATCGGCACCAGCGTCACCAGGATTGCCTCGAGGACAATCGCCAGCAACAGAAACTTACCGACAAACAGACCGGCATCGAGCGTCCGGTCAAAGATAAACCGCAGACGATTATCGCGCGGCTGGATCGACATACTCTTGACATGAATTCCGGCGGCATCGCCGATCTCGGCGGCACTGGCCAGAGTACCATCTTCACGATAAACTGGCTTAAGCCTGAGCAGATCACCAGCCAGATAACCGGAACGAACCAGAAGTTCAGCCGCCAGACCGACCGATAAGCCGACCACGGCAGCGCCGAGCAGCTTCATAATTGCCCAGTCACTCCCCAGACCACTCCAGGTCAGCAACAGGGCGTCCGGCCCCATAATCGGTGAGGTTGCCAGCAACGCCAATAACGGCGACAGCGGCGTACCGATCATTGCCAGAGAGATCGCTACTGGCAAAATGCCGCAAGCGCAGAGCGGTGAAACCATGCCGACCACGATAGCGAGGAGGATGCCATACGGCCCGGCCCGGTTGAGCGCATCCCGGATACGCAGATCTAGCTTGTACCCCTTGATCAGTCCGACCAGCACGATCGACAGCAGAAAGAACCACCACATGCGGGCGATTTCATCCCAGATCACCGTGAGTATCTGTAGCCAGATCGAATCTGTCATGCTCTATTTCATCTCCACGTTCAACAACGCTTCGTCCGGCAACGTCCAGAACTTTTCCAAAATTGTCTGCAATACTGTCTCTTTTTTATCGTACAACGCTTTCAACTCCTCCGCGTCGATATTACCCCGACCGGCATTGAACGCCTCATCAGCCATACGATATTCCCAAGCGGTCGCCAACGCAGACTCTCTAATCATGACCTTAACACCTCGCCCATCTTCAGCTTGGACGATAAGTGAATGCCTGCCAGCATCTTCGACCCTTAACGCTCCGGTCGAACGGAGACAACCGGTCGTCAGCTCAATCCCATCAGCCGCGCAGGTGTCATTCTCAAAAACAGCTGACATGCCGCTGCCTGACTCAACGCCGAGCGTATTCAACACAGCTAGTCCCATCCGCCCGCCGAGGGTGCTCATCGGGCAACGGTGGCCGTGCTTCTTATATATCTTCTGAAATATTTCCGGAGGTTGAAGCATATGTATTAAAACCTAAAAAACACCCAGGGGTTGCTTCCCCTGACGACGCCTTACTCTTTTGTTTCACCACAAAAGAGTAAGCAGAAAAAGGTGCCCCACCCTCAGCGCCTGCTTTGCAGGTTCCCGATGCAGGCAAGATTAAAACCGGCCGGACGAAAACTCGCTCCGCTCAGACATTCGTCCGTCTGGTCGATTTTAATCCAACCTTCCTCGGCACTTCGTCAGGGGTGGTAAAATCAAAAGCAATACATCAAAAACTTTAAAGATTCCCGGCACAAACGCTATTAATCTTTCCCCTGCCGACAGGCGTGACGATTTTGTGCAGAATCAAGGCGCCCGGCGGAGTGACGCGGAGGCATAGCGGTAGCTATGTCGCACAAGGAATCCCGACTGGCAACGCCGAGTCTGTGCAAAAGCGCCGCGCCCACCACTAAAACTCGTAGTGGTGGGGACAATCTGTTTCACGTATTTCGAAGTACTTCGCGGTCATATCCGGCGTCAAAAACTGCCGCACTTCCTTGAGCGC
>JAUVAJ010000083.1 GCA_030591795.1 Desulfuromonadales bacterium
ACCGCTGGCGACCGAATGCACCAGGAACATCGAGCCGCAGAATGGAAACATGAATAGGAAAAGTGCTGTTGTGCCGGGTGTCAACATGCCGGCCAGCGCCAGAATAAGCCCACCTAAGCCGATGACCATAGTCTGCGACGTACCGCTCAGAAAACGACTGATCCGGACCGCATTCAGAGCGGTTACTATGCCGAGCAGATAACCCGAATACATGAAGCCGATACGCATTTCGCTGGCAGCTGCATCGAGCTCGGTTACCCGAAATGGCAGGTAATTCATGATGGCGGCAAAGACGAAAAACATGCAGAAGACGGTGATGTAGATCCGGCGGGGAGTCTTTTCGTAGAGTATCTCCAGAATTTGTCCACGCGGACGGTCTCCTTCCGGGGCTTGTCCCGGGGAGAGAAAACCGAGCAGCAGAAAGCCGAGCAACAGGCTGCCGCCAAGGATGTAAAAGCTGTAGTGCCAGCCGAACAGAGTGGCAATGCTGCCGGACATGGTCCGGCCGAGCAGGCCACCGATGATCGTGCTGGCGATATAGATACCCATGGTTCGGCGGACTTCGCCGGTGGCACTTTCAGTCGAGACATAGGTCATCATCGCGGTCAGGATTGCCGGGATCATCAAGCCCTGTAACAGGCGAACGGCAAACAGTGACCAGACACTGCTGCAGAGCGGGAACAATAGCTCGGCAATAGCCAGAACCAGAACGGCAAAACGCAGCAGTTGCCGCGGGGTGAAAGCCGAGAGGATGCGTCCGTAGAGCAAAGGGGCGATGCATAGCGGCAGAAAGACGATGGTGGTCAGCGAGGCCGCCAGGTCACGGCTGATCTGGAATTCAGTCGCCAGCAGCGGCAGCAGCGGCTGCGGGGCGTAGAGGGCCGAGAGCGTCAGGATAGTGATCAGAATAACGACCGGCATGGCGTTGGAAGACCGGGTCAATGTGCTTCTCTCCAATTGGCACCGCAGCCGACTTCGACCAGTAGCGGTACTGTTATATCGACTGCGTTCTCCATCTCTTCGCGGACAAGTGTGATCATGGTTTGTTGTTCTTCATGCGGCACCTCAAACACCAGTTCATCATGTACCTGCAGCAACATGCGACTCTGCAACTTTTCAGCCTTAAGGCGTCGGGTAACACGGATCATGGCGACTTTGATGATGTCGGCTGCTGATCCCTGTACCGGGTAGTTGATGGCATTGCGTTCGGCGTAGCCGCGTACTTGACCATTCTTGCTGTTGATCTCGGGGATGGCGCAGCGTCGATCTAGCAGGGTGGTTATGTAAAGATTCTCTCGCGCCTCTGCGATACATTTGTCCATGAAGGTCCGGATGCCGGGGTAGCGCTCGAAATAGGTATCGATAAAATCCTGGGCTTCGCGACGGCTGATGTCGAGCTGTTTGGCCAGGCCGAAGGCGCTCATGCCGTAGATGACCCCGAAGTTGATCGCCTTGGCTTGGCGACGTTGTTCGTCGGTGACCATTTCCGGAAAAACTCCGAGCACTTCGCTGGCGGTGCGCCGATGGATATCCTCACCGTTGGCAAACGATTCCTTCAGCGCCGGCACGTCGGCCAGATGCGCCAGGACGCGGAGCTCAACCTGGGAATAGTCGGCCGCCAGTAACAGACACCCTTCTGCCGGGATGAAGCCTTCGCGGATACGGCGGCCCTCTTCGGTGCGGATCGGAATATTCTGCAGGTTCGGATCACTCGACGACAGCCGGCCAGTGGCGGTGATAGCTTGGTTGAAGCTGGTGTGGATGCGGCCGGTATCCGGATGGATCAGTTTCGGCAGTGCGTCGGTGTAGGTGCCTTTGAGTTTCATCAACGAGCGGTAGCTGAGAATCAGTTCGGCAATCTCATGTTCATTAGCCAGGCCGGTCAAGACTTCGACATTGGTCGACCAGCCGGTCTTGGTCTTCTTGCTGCGGGGCAGGCCGAGACGTTCGAACAGGATCTCGCCGAGCTGCTTCGGTGAACTGATGTTGAACGGGCCACCGGCCAGATCGTGAATCTGCTGTTCCAGAATGACAAGTTTTTTAGACATCTCAGCGGAGAGAGAGCCGAGGAAGTCGGCGTCGATCCGTATGCCGGTTTTTTCCATGTCGATCAGGATCGGCAGTAGCGGCATTTCGATTTCATCGAACAGTCTGGTCTGCTGTTGCTCGGCGACCATCGGTGCGAGTTTCTCATACAGGCGCAGGGTGATGTCGGCATCTTCTGCGGCGTAGGTGACCGCTTTTTCCACCTCTACCTCATCGAAGCAGATCTGATTTTTGCCGCTGCCGGCAACCTCGCTGTAGGGGATGGTCCGGTAGTTGAGCAGTCCCGAGGCGAGGGCGTCCATACCGTGCGAGTTGGTGGCCGGATTAGCCAGGTAGCTGGCGAGCATGGTGTCGTACAGCGGCTCGGTCACGCTGACGCCGGCTCTGGCCAGCACCAGAATATCGTATTTGAGGTTCTGGCCGATCTTCAACTTGTTCGGATCATTCAGCAACGGCTGAATCGCTTCGAGTACGGTTGTGAGCGGCAACTGTTCGGGAGCGCCAAGGTAGCGATGCCCGACCGGGATATACCAGGCGGCACCGGCGGTAACCGAAAACGACAGTCCGACCAGCTCGGCCTGATGTGGATTGAGGCTGGTGGTTTCGGTGTCGAAAGCGAAGTGTTCCGCCAGCTCAAGCTCACTGATCATGGTGGACAATTCGTCTCCGGTCAGTACGCAACGGTAGTCGGCGCTGTCGGCAGTCGCGCGTTCATCGACGGAAAATTCCTGAATCAGGCGACCGAATTCACACTCTTTAAACAGCTCGGTCAGCGCTTTACGGTCCGGTTCGCCGAGCGTAAATGTATCGTAATCAAGATCGAGCTGCATGTCATCGATCAGGGTGACCAGTTTTTTTGACAGCCGCGCCTGATCGCCGAAATTCTCAAGGTTCTCCTTGCGTTTCCCTTTCAGCTGGTCGAGGTTGGCGAGCAGATTTTCAATGTCGCCGAACTGATCGATCAGCATCTTGGCGGTCTTCTCGCCGATGCCCGGTACACCTGGTACATTATCCGAGCTGTCACCGGCCAGCGCCTGGACCTCGATCACTTTATAGGCACCACCGAAACGCTCCATAACTTCAGCCGGGCCGGAGAATTTATCCTTCATGGTGTCGAGCAGGCGCACCCGATCGGTGACCACCTGCATCAGGTCTTTGTCGCCGGTGACGACCGTTACTTCCAGATCGTCGCTGGCGAGGTTTTTGGCCAGAGTGGCGATAATATCGTCCGCCTCAAAGCCGACATATTCTATGCCCGGCAGGTTGAATCCGGCAACGACCCGTTTGATGTATGGAATCTGCGGTACCAGATCTTCCGGCATGGCCGAACGATTGGCTTTGTATTCTGGATAAATATCCTTGCGGAAGGTCGGACCCTTACTGTCGAAGATCACTGCCAGCTGGTCCGGTTTAATCTCGCGGATCACCTTGAGCAACATATTGGTGAAGCCGTAGATGGCGTTGGTCGCCATCCCCTGCGAGTTAGAGAGGTGGCGAATGGCGTAATAGGCACGGTAGATGTAGCTGGATCCATCAATCAGGTAGAGCTGTTTCGGTTGGTTGGACATGTAGCTAGTCTCCTGCGGCTGGAATGAGGACGTATTATTTCACAGGATGGTGTGGAGGCAAAGCGACAAGTTTCGAGAACTATCTTTACTGTTGGCTGAAAATAATGAATTTTTTACTTAATATAGGGATTTAGACGCAAAATGTCAGAAATTGCTTGTATAATGTACAGTAAGATTAGAAATAGACCTCGGCTGTTTTATGCTGAGTTATGAAGGTTTGATGCAGGATTTTGCCGAATTGTTGGTCGGGACGCCGAAAAATTTGTGAGAGTGAGGTGTTTTTGTTTATTGCCGCCCTTTTGGGGCGGCAATTTTTTTTGATCAATACACTGGCGACAAAATAATCGGACATGAAATTTCCATCGCAGTTTCTTGCATTTAGGGCGAATCCGTAATATTATTGAGAACTTAACGTTACTATTAGAGATTGCTTGTATGTTGACTGTTAACACAAAACAGATTCGTGGCATTTTGCTGCTGTCAATTGCCCTGTTCGGGCTGGCGGCCGGGTACTGTGTTGCGCAATTTTCCGGCTGGCTATTGTCGACCTCTGACGCTGATTTATTGCCGCTTGCAACCGCCCCTGTACAGGTTGCCGCGACTAGCACGGCTGATGTTGATGCGATCCTGCGCGGTAATGTTTTTGATCCATCTGCGCGTGGTGGTGGGCCAAAAAAATCGACTGATGAGGTGAGAAGAACGGCACCAGTCAAGGCGGTTAATCTCCGTTTGCGCGGCACGGTCGATGGTGGCGTAAACCTGCTTGCTCTGATTGAAGCGTCGGGCAAAGTGTCGGTCTACCATCCTGGTGATAGCTTGCCGGGTGGCGGTGAATTGCTGACGGTTGGCCGAAACCGGGTGCTGGTCAGATTGGCGGATGGGCGTGAAGCCGAGTTGTTGTTCGAAAAGGCAAAACAGACTGGCGTGACGACTAAGACATCCAGGGCACAACGGACTAAGGCCCGGGATACTGCAGGTGGTGGCATCCGCTCGCTAGGTGACAATCGTTGGATTATTTCTCAGGCGGAAATTGACAAGGCACGCGGTAACCTCGGATCGTTGCTCAAGCAGGCGCGGATGGAACCGTATGTCGTGAATGGTCAGACTGAGGGATTTGTGGTCAGGATGATTCGACCGCGGTCGTTATTGGCTAACCTCGGCATGAAGGTCGGCGACGTGGTCAGTTCGGTTAATGGCGTTGAGCTTAACTCGCCGGAGAAAGCATTGCAGGTTTTTCAACAGCTGCGCGAGGCGAAACGGTTAACGGTCGACCTGACCCGCGGCCAGGAAAAGATGACGTTCGAATATGAAGTAAATTAAGTGTCGGGTAAGCCGGCAGGACAGTGATGTCCCGTTCTGGCTTTCGGGAGGATAATATGAAGTGGATGGGTGTGAAAACTGTTGTGATTCTGTTGTTGCTGTTGGGTTGTGTCACGACACTGCCGGCGATTGCAGCTGAGCAGAAGGCAACCGCAGACGGGATTGCACTCGACTTTCGCGATGTCGAGCTGGTCGATCTGATTCAGATCATCAGTGAAATGACCGGCAAGAATTTTATTTACGATGATTCGATCAAGGGTAAGGTCAGCATCATCTCACCGGATCGAATGTCGCCGTCCGAGGCGTATGAGGCTTTTTTGTCAGTGCTGAGCGTTAAGGGGTACACTCTGGTTCCGTCCGGTAGTACCAATAAAATTGTACCGTTGTCGGTTGCCAGTCAGAATCGGCTGCCGACCGGCTACGTGAAGCGGAACTCCGAGCAGTTCGTGACCCGTCTGGTCCGTCTACAGTATGTCGATGCCGCTACTCTGGCGACCAGTGTGCTGGCACCGCTGGTGCCAAAGACCAGTCGCGTCTCCGCTTATGCCCCGTCCAATACCCTGATCATTACCGACAGCGCTGCCAACATTCAGCGCTTGGTGCAGATTATCCGCCAACTCGATGTGCCGGCAGCTCTGGATAAGATCGAGATTATTCCGCTACAGCACGCCGATACGACCGAAATTGCAGAAATTGTTAACCGGCTGTTGTCGCATTCCGGTGGCAAAGCAACCACTACCCGGCGCAAAGGGGCGGCGGTGGCGGCTGGCAGTGGCGATAACAGGCAGGTGATTCCGTATGAGCGGAGTAATGCATTGATTCTATTGTCGGCCGGTGACGATGCCGATATGGTGCGCAAACTTATTGCCCGACTCGATCAGCCGGTGCCGGATGAGCGGGCCGATATCAATGTTTACTACCTGGAAAATTCCGATGCGACGGATTTGGCCGAGACTTTGAATTCGATTCTGACCGGTATCCAGAAAACTTCAGGCGGCAAAGACGCCAAATCCGCCTCGGCCCGGACGCCGATATTGAATCCGAAGCAGGTTTCGATCACCGCCGACAAGCCGACTAATTCCCTGATTATCAATGCCCGGCCAGAAGAGTTTGAAATCCTCAAGGGTATTATTGCGAAGCTCGATATCCCGCGTAATCAGATCTTTGTCGAGGCGCTGATCATGGAGTTGTCGCTCGACGCTACTCGCGACTTGGGCGTTTCGCTGACCGCGGCTGGTGCCGTCGGCAACGGCGCGGTTATTGGCATCACCAACCAGGCAGAAAGTCAGGTAATAACCGATAGTGTCGGAGTTACGAACGTGCTCGGCCAAGCGGTTGAAGGTCTGATGCTCGGCGGGTTCTTCAACCCGATCGATATTGTGGCTCCGGATGGCAGTATCGTATCCGTGCCTGCAATCTCGGCTCTGATCAACTTGTCGCAGACCGATGGCGATGTCAATATTCTGGCTGCGCCGCGACTGCTCACCTCCGATAATGAAGAGGCAGAGATCATCATCGGCCAGAACGTGCCGATCATCACCAGTCGCCTGACCGATAGCGGCAGCACCGGCTTGGCGCAGAGTGTCTCTGTTGAACGGCAGGATGTCGCCCTGACCCTGCGCCTGACACCGCAGATTACCGAAGGTAATTCGGTTCGTCTCGACCTGTTTCAGGAGATTGCGGATATTGTTGAAACCGACAGCGCTATTGTTACTGAGGTTGGACCGGTTCTGACCAAACGGATGTTGCGCAATACCGTGGTGGTTGAGGATGGCGAGACGGTGGTGCTCGGCGGCTTGATCAGCACCGCGACGATCGATGTTGTAACCAAGGTGCCGCTGTTGGGTGATATCCCGATTCTCGGCTGGCTGTTCAAGAGTACGCACACGGAAGAGCGCAAGACCAACCTGATGGTATTCATCACGCCGACCATTATCCGCGATAGTGCTGATCTCAGGGCGGTGACCATGCGCTCGCGCCAGGTGATGGATCGTTATCGTCAGGAATCGGTCAATTTCGAGCAGACGGTTGAGAAAATTCAGGAAGACTTGAGAACACCGGCCGCGACCTCGGTCGAAGACCATTGACGCTGAACGGAGCCGATGTGAACAACTGGCGGAAGCTGGGTGAAATTTTACAGGCCGATCACGATGTTGCTTCGGTGACCATCGAGGCGGCGCTGGAACAGCAGACCGAACGTGGCGAACGGCTCGGTCTGATTCTCTGCCGTGAGCATGGTGTGTCTGCGTCCACACTCAGCCGGGCGCTCGCCGAGCAGCTGTCTATCCCGTTTATTGAATCCATCAAGTAAAGTAACATAGTTTTTTGAGATTGTATCGCCTGTTTCAATCCAAATATTTAATTTATATTCTTCTTTATCCGCA
>JAUVAJ010000065.1 GCA_030591795.1 Desulfuromonadales bacterium
TCCGGTTGCGGCAAGTCAACCACCGGCAAACTGATTCTGCGCCTGCTTGAGGCTGACTCCGGAGAAATTCTCTACCGGGATACCGACCTGCTGCAGTTAAGTAATAAACAGATGCGGCCGTTGCGCCGGGAGATGCAGATGATCTTCCAGGATCCCTTCTCTTCGCTCAACCCGAGATTGCGCATCGGCGACACCCTGGCCGAGCCACTAAAAATCCACACAAAACTTTCTGCAACCGAAATACAAACTGAATTATCAGCACTACTCAAAGTAGTTGGCCTCGCCGAGGAGCACCTGGAGCGCTACCCGCACGAATTTTCCGGTGGGCAGCGACAACGGATTGGCATCGCCCGCGCCCTGGCGGTCAAACCGAGCCTGATCATCGCTGACGAACCGGTTTCGGCGCTCGATGTGTCGATTCAGGCCCAGATCATCAACCTGATGCAGGACATCCAGCAGGAATTCGGCCTGACCTATCTGTTCATCGCCCACGACCTGGCCGTGGTCCAGCATATCTGTGATCGGGTAGCGGTCATGTACCTCGGCCGGATCGTCGAAACAGGCCCGGCAGAAAATATTTATCGGCGCCCATTGCACCCTTATACCGAGGCGCTGCTCAATGCCGTTCCGGTGCCGGTTCCGGGCCGACCGCCGCGGGTTCTGTTGCAGGGTGAAGTTCCCTCGCCGATTAACCCGCCATC
Source organism: Desulfuromonadales bacterium (assembly GCA_030591795.1). The sequence goes on from JAUVAJ010000065.1 coordinate 702, forward strand.
CGGTTGCCCATTCCACCCGCGCTGTGCTTACGTCAAACCAATATGCCAAACCGACCTGCCGGAGCTTACAGAACAGACTGCAGGACACACGGTCGCCTGTCATTTAGCCAGAGAGCTCGACTTGACGAGTACCATGTAAACCTTAAACTAACTCATCTTGCTTGTTATTTGCCACGCCGGTTGCGTTGCGATTTCAGTTGTATAGCTATGGCTATGCAACTGAAACCACGCCTTACCGGCACGCCAAATCCCAGCGCAATTTTGCGCCACTTTAAGATGCACAAGGTACTAGACGCTAACGAAAAACGCCACTCGCCCTTCCCTCGGCTATTGCAAAATGCTATAATAATCAGGTTTTACGGTCGCATTCGATAACGTCTGTGCCATTATCTACATTGTTTCCGGGGGGATTCATGCCGCAACGCGCAAAATTCGGGGTCACCACCCTGGAAGATATCAGCACTCTCATTCTTCAGTCACACGATCTTGACGAAACCCTGCGTAATATTGTCACCCTGATCCGACGACGCATGCGGACTGAAGTCTGTTCCATCTACCTGCTTGACGATAACGAGACCCTGTTCCTGAGCGCCAGTAAAGGTCTGGCCAAGCGTTCGGTCGGACGGGTCAGCATGAAAATCGGCGAAGGTCTGACCGGCATGGTTGCCGAAGAGGGTCGAGCCATAACCATTCAGGATCCGGAAAACCACCCCCGTTATCGCTATTTTAAAGAGACCGGCGAAGAAAAGTACCACTCCTTTCTCGGTATCCCACTGTTTGAACGGAGACAACCACTCGGTGTAATTGTCCTGCAGACCAAAGAGACGCGTGAATTCAGTGCGGATGAGATCAGCACACTGACCGCAATCGGTGTACAGATATCCTCAGTCGTCGTCAACGCCCGCCTGCTTGATCGAATTAACCAGCACGAAGCAGAAGCTGATCGGGTAGCCAGAGAAATGCGCGAGGCCCGCCGGGCACAGCCTGACAAGCTGGTGAACGGTCAGGACGCCAGCAGTCTTGCCATGCGTGGCCACATCGCCTATCCCGGTGTGGCCTCTGGTATGGCCAACATTCTCGAAGAACGCCTCGGCTTCGCCGACATCCTCGATGAAGAGAATATCGACCCGGTTGAAGAGAGTAAGCGGCTCGATGACGCCCTGGAAGAGACGCGGATCCAGACACTGTTCCTGGAAAAGCAGATGGCCGAACGGCTGTCGGAGCAAGAGGCGTCTATCTTCCATACGCATCTGATGATCCTTGAAGATCGCGGTTTTATCGACCGCCTGTACGAAGGGATCCAGCAAGGGCACAGTGCGCCATATATGCTCGAAAAAGTGGTCAGCGGGTATATCGAAGCCTTTGAACGGATGGACGACCCGTACCTGCGTGAACGCGCCGCCGATATGGAAGATATTGGCCGCCGACTCCTGGCTAATCTGGTCGGTAAGAAAGATCACGGGCTACACCTGAAACATTCTGGCATCCTGGTCGCCAGACAGATTCTGCCGTCGGACATGGCAGCGCTCGACCATACGCAGATAACCGGTATCGTCACCGAATCAGGCGAACAGAATTCCCACGCCGTAATAATGGCTAAATCCCTTGGCATCCCGGCACTAGTCGGCGTCAAGGGTGCCCTGAAGAATATTGCTCCGGACGACACCCTGATTCTCGACGCCAACTCCGGCACCTTATACGTCAATCCGGGTGCGACCATCCTGGAAGAATACACTCGCCTGCAGGAAGATCAGAGCCGCGAACGCAGCCGACTCGAAGAATACCGTGATCTGCCGGCCCTGACCGCAGACGGGCATGAAATCACGCTGCGCGCCAACGTCGGGCTGGTCAGCGATGTGCCGATAGCCCTGCGCAATGGCGCCAAAGGGGTCGGCCTCTACCGTACCGAGTTCCCGTACATGGCTCGCGGCAGTTTCCCGGATCGTAACGATCAATACCAGCTCTACCGCAAGGTAATTGAAGGCTTTGATCAGCAACCGGTCACTATCCGCACTCTCGATATCGGTGGTGACAAGGAGCTCCCTTACTTCAACCATCCCTACGAAGATAACCCGTTCATGGGCTGGCGCTCGGTGCGCGTCTCGCTCGACAATCGCGATATCTTCCGTACCCAGATCGAAGCCATATTGATGGCCAGCATCCACGGCCCGGTCAAGCTATTGTTTCCGATGATATCAAGCCTGGATGAATTGCATGAATGCAAGGAAGTGGTCAGAGAGGCTCAGGTTAACCTTGAGCGTGAAAACATCCCCTATGCTGAGGAGATCCCACTCGGCATCATGATCGAGGTGCCGGCTGCAGTTCTGCTGATTAACCGCTTTGCGCTGGAGGTCGATTTTTTTGCCCTCGGCACTAATGACCTGATTCAGTATCTGCTGGCAGCCGACCGCAACAACCCGCTGGTCAGCAAGTATTACGACCCTCTCCATCCAGCCGTACTGCGGGTGTTGAACGACGTCAACTCCACCGCCGCCAGCCTCGGCAAAGGGGTCTGTGTCTGTGGTGAAATGTCGTCTGACCCGCTCAACCTGATTCCGATGATAGGCATGGGGATCAGTGAATTCTCGACGCCGGCCCCGTTTATCCCGCGCACCAAAGCCTTCCTGAAAAAACTGCCGATGGAAACTGCAAGGCGGGCGGCATGGGAGGTGCTGGAGATGGATTCTGCCGTAGAAATCCGCCAGTATCTCAAGGATCTTGTGGCTCAGATCAACAACCAATCCTGAACATTTCTGTGTTACGGAAATTTTACAATCGAGTTACACAAACAGCTCGTCAACGATACGGTCTGCCTCGGCCAGCAGGTCAGGACGTTTGAGCGCGTCGCCCTCGAAGTAGACGTCGACTGCTCTGAGAGTCAAGGCGGGAAAGAAACCAAACCACCGCATAATCGGCAGATAGCGTGGCAGGATATCAGTAAACATCTCAAGGTCGCGGTGACCTTGAGTAAGGATAAAAACTAATTTCTTGTTTTCAGGAAAGCGGCTCTTTTTTGGCTTGCCAATGTAGCCGGGAACCAGAAAGGAGAAGAGTCGATCTATAAAACCCTTCAACTGGGCGCTGACGTCGGTGCAGTAAACCGGTGAGGCCATAACCACAACATCGGCCGCATAGACGTCAGCAAGCACCGGCGCAAGGTCATCGGTAAGGACACAGGTCCACTCCCCTGCTTGCAGGCATAACAGGCCTGACAGCCTTGGAAATCGAGAGAGTTAAGCTCATAACGACGAATCCCGGCACCGCGCTGTTCGGCGGCATCCAGGATTCTGTTAGCAAGGGCAGAACTGTTTCCGTTTAGACGGGGACTCCCGTAGATTGCGACAATATTCATTCAAAACATCAATCAGTCTGGGTTGATTCTTCCCGGATGACCAGCAGGTAACCGTAATCATCCCCTTCTTCCGTAGTCAACGGCGCAGCCGTAAAACTGAGGAGGCTACCGTCTTCCTGCTCAGCGCGGTAGATCTCACCCTCAAAACGCGACTTGATGATATCACTGAATTTTTTCAACGAACCCGACGTCGATGACTCGCTGATCTCGTCGAGGCTCTTGCCGACAACATTGTCATCACAATCGAACAGACGTCTGGCGGCGGCATTCATTTCCGCTACACACATGTTCTGATCGGTAATAATAATCCCCTCCAGTGCGCAACGAAACAACCCCTCCAAACGCAGACGCAACGTCTCTTTCTCTTCGAGCAGACGCTTATGTTCCAACGCAGCCATGGCAACACGCAATAGATTAGTTTGATGCACCGGCTTCGGGATGTAATCGAAAGCACCGTAGCGCACTGCTTCTGCAGCAGTTTCGACATCCGGAGCACCGGTAATCATTACGACCAGACACTTCAGGCTTTTTTCCTTAACCTCCCGAAGAATATCCAGTCCACTTTCACTACCGAGCAGGATGTCGAGAAAAACCAGATCAAACTCCCGGGTAGCCAGCATCTCCTTACCTTCTTGCAAGTTGCTAACTGTCTGTACCTGATAACCTTCTTCACTGAGAAAATTATCAAAGGTATAGCGAATGTTCTCTTCATCATCGATGACAAGGATTCTCGACTTCATAAGGTCCTCCACCTAGGGTCATTGCAACTGCCTGCCTTTACCAGTCAGCTGGATTACAACTAGCAATCAGTATAAAAGTTACTTAAAAATAACAGAGTTATCTGGCGTTGACAACTTTCAAAATTAATGACTTGCCCAGACAAAAAAGCCGAGGCGATTGCCCCGGCGGTTAAATTACTTTTATTTAAGCAACTGTATTTTCTCAAAGCTCTGTTTAAGGATGACCAACTTCTCTTCGCTGTGGGCAAGTTTACGCCGATCCTTTTCCAGTACCTGCGGTGGAGCATTCGCCGTAAACTTCTCGTTAGACAGCTTCTTGACAAAGAAATCTACATCCTTCTGAACCTTGGCGATTTCCTTTTCCAGTCGCTTTACTTCTTCCTCAACGTTGACCAGCCCGGCCAACGGCAGCATAATCTCAACATCTCCGGTCACCTGGGTCGCCGCCTGCTCCGGGTGCTCAATATCGACACCGATCTGCAGGTCATCTATTTTGGCCATGGTAGCGAGGTACCCTTCTCCAGACTTAATGACGGCTTGAGAAGCAGCACTTTTACAATCGATAACCGCTTTGATTTGCCGTGATGGAGCAACATCCATTTCACCGCGAATATTTCGAACACAACGGATAACGTCCATAACCTGATCCATCTGTGCGGCACCTTGCTCATCATGCGGCAAATCCGCGTCGACCACATAATCGACCTGCATCAGATAACCAGCTGGCCGTTCGCCCGGTAGCGCATGCCAGATTTCTTCGGTAATAAACGGCATGAACGGATGTAACAGCCTGAGCAGCTGTTCAAGCACAGTAAACAGGACAGCTTGAGCGCGTAGACGAATTTCCGGCACATCGCCATACAGATCATCCTTTATCAGCTCAATATACCAGTCACAGAATTCATGCCAGGTGAAACCGTACAGAACCGAGGCCGCATCATTGAACTTGTAGTCGGTCAATGCCTGCTCAACTTTGGTAACAGTTTCGCTCAAACGCGTCAAAATCCAGCGATCAGCAAGTGACAAGTCATCTCGATTTAAATCGATAGTTGCCGGATCAAAGTCCTCCAGGTTCATCAGGGCGAAGCGACTGGCATTCCAGAGTTTATTGGTGAAATTCCGATAGCCGGCAATCCGCTCGGTTGACAACTTGACATCACGACCCATGGCGGCAAAAGAGGCCAGGGTGAAACGGAAAGCATCAGCACCAAATTCATCGATTACATGCAGAGGATCGATCACATTCCCCTTGCTTTTGCTCATTTTGTGCCCCTGGGCATCGCGAACCAGGGCGTGGATATAGACCTCCTTAAATGGCACCTGATCCATGAACTTCAATCCCATCATCATCATTCTGGCAACCCAGAAAAACAGGATGTCGAAGCCGGTGACCAAACACGAGGTCGGATAGAATTTCTCCAGGGTTGCGGTCGATTCAGGCCAGCCCATGGTTGAAAACGGCCAGAGTGCCGAAGAAAACCAGGTGTCTAGAACGTCCGTCTCCTGATGGATATTGCTGCTCCCACAGTGGCTGCAAACAGTAGCATCGTCACGCGCAACGGTGATCTCAGCGCAATCATCGCAGAACCAGGCCGGAATCCGATGCCCCCACCAGATCTGGCGACTGATACACCAATCATGGATGTTCAACATCCACTCATAGTAGGTTTTTTCCCACTGCTCAGGAACGATACGGGTTTCGCCGCTCCGGACAGCCTTGATCGCCTCCTCAGCCAACGGGCCAACCTTGACATACCATTGCAGGCTCAAATACGGTTCGATAACTGTTTTACAGCGGTAGCATTCACCGACCGAATTACTGTAATCCTCGATCTGCTCAAGCAGTCCGCGTTCTTCAAGGTCGGCAACAACATTGGCCCGCGCCTCGAATCGATCCTGGCCGGCGTATTGACCACCATTTTCGTTGATAACACCCGACTCATCCAGAATATTGATAACGTCCAGGTCGTGGCGCTTGCCTAGCTCAAAATCGTTAAAATCATGCGCCGGGGTGATTTTGACGGCGCCGCTGCCAAATTCAGCGTCAACATAGCTGTCGGCTACAATCGGAATCTCCCGATCGAGCAACGGCAACAGCACCTTTTTGCCGATCAGATCCTGGTAACGTTCATCATCAGGATTTACGGCAACCGCCGTATCACCGAGCATCGTCTCCGGACGAGTCGTAGCCACCACCAGAGTACGTTCCGTGCCGACAACCGGATAACGCAGATGCCAGAGGTGGCCTTTTTTATCTTCATGTTCAACTTCAAGATCAGACAAGGCCGTATGACAACGCGGACACCAATTGATCAGCCGATTGGCGCGATAAATAAGATCATCTTCATACAGGCGAACAAACACCTCACGGACTGCGGTAGACAGCCCTTCGTCCATAGTGAAGCGCTCACGTTGCCAATCACAGGACGCGCCGAGACGCTTGAGTTGTTGAAAAATCTTTCCACCCGATTCCTCACGCCAATGCCAGACCCGCTCGATAAATTTCTCGCGCCCGACCGCGTGACGGTCGATTCCTTCAGCAGCCAACTGTTTCTCAACAACGTTCTGGGTAGCGATACCGGCATGATCAGTTCCCGGCATCCAGAGCACCTCATAACCGCGCATCCGGTTCCAACGACAGAGGATGTCCTGCAAGGTATTATTCAGAGCATGCCCCATATGTAAAACACCGGTGACATTCGGTGGCGGGATAACAATGGCATACGGTTGTCTGGTGCTGGTTTCATCGGCATGAAACAGATTGTCCTGCTCCCAGGCGGCATACCATTTTTGCTCAACACTCTGTGGCTCGTAGCCTTTAGAAAGTTTCGATTCCATTGTTTACGGTGCTTCCTCTATAGGTAACAGATCAATAATCAGGTATAGTTCGAGTGGCAAAAACAAAAGAAATGGGGATAATTAACGTCCCCATTTCTCTTAGTCAGAGGCCGAACGGCCCATTTTACAATATAAAATTCTATTTAAGCATTTTCCTTGATCTTGCGGATCTCATCCTTGATCA
>JAUVAJ010000284.1 GCA_030591795.1 Desulfuromonadales bacterium
ATCGATTACTTTACCGACGGTATCGCCGTCGTCAAAAAGCTTAATGGCTAGGAGGCGGAAGATGAAATCGATTCATGTCATTGGTGCCGGGATTGCCGGCCAGGAAGGCTTCACCCCGCAGGCGCTGGAGCTGATCAACCGAGCTGAACTGCTGCTGGGAGAAGAGCGGCTGCTGGAGCTGTTTCCCGACTTTCCCGGTGAGAAACTGGCCATCGGTAATAATCTGGCCGAGGTGGTCTCCCGGCTGCAGGGCTGCGATTGCCCTGCCGTGGTTCTTGCTTCCGGCGATCCGCTGTTTTTCGGCATCGGCCGTTACCTGCTGCGTAATCTGCCGGATGAACTGATCGAGTTTCTGCCCAACGTCACCTCGGTGCAGTACGCCTTTGCCAAAATTCGCGAACCCTGGGATGACGCCGTGTTTGTCTCTGCCCACGGCCGGGCCCTGAAGGATGCTGTCGACCGCATCGTGGCCAACGACAAGGCGGCGGTTTTGACTGATGAGGTCAATACTCCCGGTGCCATCGCCCGGGAAATGCTCAGCCGTCGCCGGGGCGGTTACAAAGCCTACCTCTGTGAGGATCTCGGTACCGATGAGGAACGAATCCGCGTGACCGACATCAAGGGCTTGCTCGAGTTCGAGGCGGCACCGCTCAATGTGCTGCTGCTGATCAAAGAGTACGAGGATGATGCTCACCAGTACGTGCCGACCCTCGGCATCCCGGATGATGAGTTCGTCAGCGTCAAAAAACTGATCACCAAGGAGGAGGTGCGGGTTGTCACCCTGGCCAAGCTGAAACTGCGCCATGACATGTGCCTCTGGGATGTCGGTGCCGGGTCCGGTTCCATCTGTATTGAGGCGGATCACTTGCTGCCGAACGGTCGCATCTTCGCCATCGAACGCAACGAGGAGTGTCGCCGGTTCATCAAGGAAAACCTGCAGAAATTCAACACTCGCAACGTTTCACTGATTGAAGGGGTCGCTCCCGACTGTCTGGAAGAGTTGCCCGATCCCGACCGGGTTTTTATCGGTGGCAGTGGCGGCAAACTCTGGGAGATTCTCGATACCGTCGACCAGCGTCTGGCGACCGGCGGGCGGATTGTCCTCAACGCCATCACTCTCGATACCCTGACCGCCGCCAACGAATATTTCGGCAACGCCGGATACTCGATCGAGGTGGTCACGGTCAACATCGCCCGCACCCGGCCGCTTTCCGATTACAAGATGTTCGAGGCCTACAACCCGGTTTATATCCTCACCGCAGTTAAGGAATAAGCGGTGGGTGAAGCGCTACCCAAGGTCGGGCAGGTGTGGTTTGTCGGGGCCAGGGGGGTCTGCGAACCGGCGGTGCCGGTATCCGGGATGAGATTCGGGACGGGTTAGATTTGTTATCCTCAAGCCGCAAAATTCTATGTGTGCAGAATTGCGGCTTTTTTCTGTCTCGGGTTTGCTGGGTTGCTGGATATTCGCACGCCATAAACTCTGCAAATAGGACCTTTTTGCACGATTAGAAAATAGCACTTGTCGCCCGAAGTGAAAACTTTGCGGCTGAGTCTTTGTTTAGAGGCAGCCCCTCTGTGATTGACTGCTATGCAATTAACTGACCATCAAGCCAAATACTTCGCCCATGAACTGACCAAACGCTGTGCATCAGACAGCGTGGAAAAGCTCGCAGGTGTCTTGGTCGATGCCCAGGTCGATCTGAATCCCCATCAGGTTGAAGCTGCGCTGTTTGCTTTCCGGTCTCCCTTTTCAAAAGGGGCTATCCTGGCTGACGAGGTCGGTCTGGGCAAGACCATTGAGGCGGGCTTGATCCTCTCGCAGAAATGGGCAGAGCGCAAGCGTCGGATACTGATCATTACCCCGGCCAACTTGCGGAAGCAGTGGTACCAGGAGCTTCAGGAAAAGTTCTTTCTGCCCTGTCGCATTATTGAAAGTCGTTCCTATAGGCAAGCGCAAAAAGCCGGTGCGTTGCGACCGTTCGTTACCGATGAGATCATTCTCTGTTCATACCAGTTCGCAAAGCTCAAGGCTGACGAGTTGAAATCCATCAACTGGGATCTGGTGGTTATCGATGAGGCCCATCGCCTGCGCAATGTTTACAAGTCGAGCAACGTCATCGCCAAAACCCTGCGTGACGCCCTGCGCGATGCCCCCAAGTTACTGCTGACCGCGACCCCTCTGCAAAATTCCCTGCTCGAACTCTTCGGACTGGTCAGCATTATTGATGATCGCGTGTTCGGCGATTTGGCTAGTTTTCGCGAACAGTTCGCCCGGCTGGACAATTACAGTTTCGATAGTCTCAACGCTCGCCTCAAGCCGGTCTGTCATCGCACCCTGCGCCGCCAGGTCACCTCGTACATCAAATACACCCAGCGACGTCCTCTGGTTCAGCCGTTTACTCCGGGAGAAAGCGAAGATCGTCTGTACTGCCTCGTCTCCGACTATCTGCAACGGGAGAACCTTCAGGCGCTGCCCAGCAGTCAGCGTGCACTGATGACTCTGGTCTTGCGCAAGCTGCTCGCATCCTCGACTTTTGCTATCGCCGGGGCGCTCGATACGATTTCCCGCAGACTGACTGAAAAGCTTGGCAAGCTTCCTGAGGATGAGTTTCTTGATGATGAACTGGATCAGGATTTTGAGACCCTCGACGAAATTGAAGATGAATGGACTGAGGATGAGGATGAAGATGACCATGATCTGAATGTGTCTGACCGGGTTGCTATTCAACGGGAGCTGGTCGATCTGGAAGTATTCCGGGATCTGGCGCTGTCAATCACCCATAACGCCAAAGGGGACGCCCTCCTGATTGCGTTGGAGACTGCCTTCGCTCAAGCCGACAACCTGGGAGCAGAACGCAAGGCCATCATCTTCACCGAATCCCGGCGTACCCAGGAATATCTGCTGCGGATATTGGAGAAGAGTCCCTTCCGGGACGGGATCGTGCTGTTCAACGGTTCAAACAACGACGAACGCTCGAAACGAATTTATGTCGAATGGCTGGTGCAACACGAAGGAACTGACCGCATCATCGGATCACGCCCGGTCGATATGCGTTCAGCGCTGGTTGATTACTTCCGTGAGCAGGGACAGATCATGATCGCCACTGAAGCCGGGGCCGAAGGGATCAACCTTCAGTTTTGCTCGTTAGTTGTCAACTATGATCTTCCCTGGAACCCGCAACGGATCGAGCAGCGCATCGGCCGCTGTCACCGCTATGGGCAGCAGCACGACGTGGTTGTGGTGAACTTTCTTAATCAGAACAACGCTGCCGATCAACGAGTCTTCGAGTTGCTCTCGGAGAAGTTTTCCTTGTTCGAGGGTGTATTCGGCGCCAGTGACGAGGTCCTGGGTGCGGTCGAGTCGGGAGTCGATTTCGAAAAACGGATTGCCCAGATTTATCAATCCTGTCGTACCCCGGAAGAGACCAGCGCCCGCTTTGATCAGTTGCAGGCTGAG
>JAUVAJ010000054.1 GCA_030591795.1 Desulfuromonadales bacterium
CAGACTGATTTTCTAAAAGACCAAAACAAGATAGCCGTCTACACCCAACCATCCCGGGAAGGAAGTCTGCCGCTGATCCGAATTGTTGAAGTTGCAGCTCCGGGCAATGATCGGGGGATGCTGACCTTTTCTATCAAACCGTGCTACCGGGGTGAATGCCCGTCACAGGAACAATTAAAGAACCAGAGCAAAGCCGGTAAAACAGTCCGCAAAAATCAAAAACTGATCACCAACGATGGGAGCAAGCTGCTCGAAGATTATGGAATGTCGGTCAAACAGGGCTGTGGCGGGTATTTTGTAACGCGGGGACAAAAAGTATCAACCCCGTTCAGCGGCGTCTTTATTTCCAAAAGTAAAATGTTCTACAAGGGTTCTTATGTCATCGGGGTTTCAGTCGGCTATGCCGGAGCGGCCTCTGCCGAGGTGGTTGAACGGACCGAAGCGGCGCTGGAAAGTTTTTCCTGTATCCACGATCTGCGCTGAGATACCCCCCCAACAACCGACCCTCCCATACTATGACAGCTTGCAGCTCCAATATAAGTAGTCGGACACTGTAATTCAGGAACAACTGCACGGTTTTGCTTGCGCGTAAATCGACCAGATTGTTATTCTCCTGTATTATGCCACCTACAACATCCAGACAACAATTACTGACCCTGATGCTCATTTACAGCGTCATGCTGCTTGTGACTCCAATCATCGCCGGAGCTGCTTCCGACACAGACTCTTCTGCCCTGACAATTTACTGGGAAAACGATCTGTTTGCCGGCAGCGACCGGGATTACACCAACGGTCTCAAAGTAATCTGGGACTCGGGCTACGCATCGCTGAGCGATTCTTCCAGCTTGCCATGGGGTACAAAAATAGCACAACGACTGCCGTTACTCGGCTCCGCTGACCAGCAGCTCGGCGTCTCCCTGGCCATCGCCCAGGAGATGTACACCCCGGAGGATCGTAAAGCGAGCACCCTGCTGGTTGACGAACGCCCTTACGCCGGTTGGCTCGCCTTTTCTACCGGTATGCACGGTCGGACCGACCGGCAACAGACGAGTTATTTGCTGACCGTCGGGCTGCTCGGTCCGATCTCTCTGGCCGAGCAGACGCAGACCATGATGCACACCTTACTCGGTGGGGTGGTCGCAGCAGGCTGGGAGCATCAGCTGAAAAATGAACTGACGCTCGACGCCTCACTGCAATCGCGCTGGCGCTTCCTGCCGGTCGGCAGTCGCCAGGGAGTGGGCCTCGAACTGATCCCGCACGCCGGAGCGCGCCTCGGCACAGCCAAAACCCATGCCCAAGCCGGCATCGAAGCCCGTATCGGCTGGCGCATGGCAGACGATTTCGGTAGTTGTCAGATGCGTGACGATTGCATCCCCGATCAAAAATTCAAACCGACAGCGCCATTCGGTATCCATCTGTTCACCCGGTTCAACGGTCGCGCCGTGCTGCGCAATATCTTTCTCGACGGCAACACCTTCCGCGCCAGCCACAGTGTCGATAAAGAACCGTTGGTCGGCGAGGTCTCCGCCGGATTCGCCGTGCAGTATCGATCGTTCCGAACAACCTACGCCTACGTTTACCAAAGCAAAGAGTATAAAAAGCAGACCTACAATCAAGCGTTTGGTACACTCAATTTTTCATGGGCCTTTTAGGAATAGTCATGACACAATTTTGTTTTAAACAACTCGCCCTGCTGACCGCCATGACCTGTCTGATATTAATCAGCGGTTGCACTCGACCGCTGCAGACCGGGCCGCTCCCGGCTGGCATCAGCATCGCTCCGCTGGCCGGTCTCCGTAGCGCAGGACCAGTCGCCTGGCATCCATCCGGTACGATGTTGGCTTCAGGCACCGACGGTCTGACCCTGCTCGAGCTCAGCACCGGCAACAGCACAAATCTCGACCCTGCGGCACCGGCAATGCTCGTCTGGTCACCAGATGGCGACCGCCTGGCCATCGCCTGGCGGCAGGCTGAGTCGACCCGGCTGGAACTCCGGAGTGTTTCTGGTGATCTGCTGAGCGACACCATCCTGGATGGGAGCCCCGATCGACTGCTCTGGTCGACCGAGTCCGGTCTGCTTATTATCACTTCACAGCTCAAAATCTACAGTTTTGGTGGAGATCTGACCCTGCTACTGCATCGCTCGGATGGCCAGGCCCCGCCGGCAACATCGACACTGCACAACGCCACGATCAAACCGTTAACGGCCAAAAGCTGGCAACAAGGTCTGCTCCCCGGCAGCCAGGCAACTATATCTCCGAACGGAGATGAGCTGCTCTACCTGCAACTGAAAGATCCGCCAGCATTTAGCAGCAGTTATCGACTGACGCTGCGCCACCTTGCCAGTGGCGCCGAAAAACAGATCGCATCGCTGCCTCTTACAACCAGGGCGGCACAATTTATCGATGACGCAAGAGTTCTGGTCGATAGCGGCAGCACGGAATCGACTGAACTCTTCCTCTGGTCGAAAGAGCAAGCTGACGTCTGGCCGTATGCTGGCGGGCCGCTGACGCTCTCCCCCGGTGGCCGCTACTGGCTGATCGGCGGTCATCTGCTGCGCGACGGGAGCGACCTGCTACACATCTCGGAGCTCGAACAGGCGCTGTTCAGCCCGGACGGCAGTCGACTATTACTGCAGAGCGGCGGCAATTGGCATATAATGGTGGGGCTGATCGATGCGCCGCAACCGGTTATCGACGACGCCGACCTGGAAAAGTTACGGCAACTGCGCAACTGGCGTAGCCGCGGCCTGATAAGTCCTGAAGAGTTTCGCCAGCAGCAGCAAAGGATGATGCAACCATGAAAAGCATATTAATAACTTTGGCCGCAAGCGGTCTGTTCGTACTTCTCACCCTCAGTAACGCCAGTGCCGATGCCTGCCTCGACTGTCATCGCGAGCAGACCCCCGGCGCCGTCGGCTTCTGGGAGCAGAGCGCGCACGCGCCAAACGTTGGCTGTGCTGACTGCCACGGCGACGACCACAAGCGAATTGAAGTCGGCGAAGCGAAGGTCGACAGCAAAGTCTGCGGCCAATGTCATGCAGACGCCCTGCAACAACACGAGAGCAGTCGGCATGGTATGGGCTTGCATTCCGGCTGGGGCTGCACCCGCACACTACCGAGCCGCCCACCGAGTGAGTGCCGTTTCTGCCATGAAGAAGGGAGTAGCAACCCGATCTCCGAGGTTGAATGTTCGCGTTTTCTGAAGCAGACCCCAGAGATGGGCGCGCTCGGCTGCAACCGTTGCCATGAGGTCGAAACCTCCTGCGCCACCTGTCACACCAATCACGCCACCGAACTGCAGATCGCCCGCGATCCGGCGATTTGTGCCAAATGCCACATGGGTCCGGACCATCCACAATGGGAGATGTGGCAGACCTCACAGCACGGTATCCTGTTTAATTCAGCTTCGCCTGAACTGGGCGTCACTTGTCAGGGCTGCCACATGCCGACCGGCTCGCACAACGTCTCCACCGGCCTGACCATGACTCCGGGGACCAAACCGTACCCGGCAGAAGAGCAGAAAGCTGGGCGCGCCAAAATGATCGAGGTCTGCAGCCGCTGCCACAGCAAGAAATTTACCAAACAGGAGCTCGCCAACGCCGACGCCATTCGCGAGCAAAGCCGGGCCATGGTCAAAGAAGCCGAAAAAATTATTTGGGATCTGGCTGACCGCGGCCTGCTCGACCCGATGCCGGCCGACCGGCCACCCCACCCGCTGCGCGGTGCAACGCTGGTGACCGACGGTCAGATGTTGTACGAGGATACCTCACATATCGAACGGCTATTTTTCAAGATGCAGAAATACTCCCTGGCCAAGACCATCAAGGGCGCCTACCACCAGAACCCGGCCTACACCCACTGGTACGGCAACGCTGAACTGAAGATGGATCTGGTTGACATCAAGGCAGAAGCACGAAAACTGGAATGGTCCGGACAACAACCGACTGCATCCCGTGAAACTGCAAGCGATCAGACAACCACCATTGAAGAAGAGTTGAGTAATCTAAAAAACAAGGTCGACCGGGGTGCAATCAGTCAGGAGGAGTATCTGCAAAAGAAGCAACAACTGCTCGACGAGTTTTCCGGCAACTGAAACATGACAGATTCAAACCCAAGCACTCACTGGTTCGTCTACATAATCGAAGCTGATGACGGCAAACTCTATACCGGCATCACAACCGATGTCGAGCGGCGCTTCTGTGAACACTCTGAAGGGAAAATTGGCGCACGATTTTTCCGGACAGCCAAGCCGCTCCGGATCGTCTGGCAGGAACAGCATCCAAATCGATCTTCGGCGACCAGAAAAGAAATGACAATCAAGAAGATGACGCGCCTACAGAAAATCTATTTACTGGAAGAATAGAAAGAAACTCCATAAATCACTGGCTGACAGCATCTATCTAATAAACGGATGCCCGCTCACGTCTACCTCCGAACTATGGTATAGTAATAAAGGTTTTTTCTGAGGGTATTTATGTCAGATCTCCGCCCACGCGGCCTACACAACATCCGCCTATACAGCATTTTGGCCTTACTGGCATTGCTTGCCACAACCGGTCTGGTTGACCTTATCGAATCACGTTTTGCCTTCGCGACACCAACGGCACCATTCCAGATACAAACCTACGCAGCTGCCAACGAATCGTGGATTGCTGACGACCCGCGTATAAAACGAACCCTCAGGCGCGATAAAAAATCGTTCTCCGCCGAATACGGTTTCGTCTCCTTTCAAAACGACCCGATTGAGGTCGAGGTAACAGTCCCAGATCGCGCCTACCTTAATTACCGGCAATCGTTCGGCTACCGACAACATGACCTCAATGCTCTGTTTGAACAGTATAAACAAAACCTGGAGGAGGCACGCATCTGGGCGGTTAAGAACCGGACTACGCAAAAACAGCTCGACCGGGTCGCCGCAGGCCTCGGCAATAATTATCAACGCGATGTAGCGACATTTCTTAAAATGCGCGGCTTCCGTTTTCTTAGTGAAGGTGTGATAGCAGCAGATATTCCACAGCACGTAAAAAACAATGCTTCTACGTTTCTGCCGGTTGCATTTTCCCTGAGTAAAACAATACGTCTTCTTAAATATTCCGAAACCGACACCATAGCCACTGTGTTGCCGTTGCTGCAAACGGCAATCCGTTACGAAGCGCTGCCGGCTGAAGAAAACGGGAAAATCACGGCCGGGTTCTCGCCGCCGCTCGAAGTCTTCATGGAGGGTCGTGGTGACTGTGATGCCAAGTCTGCGCTGCTCGCCGCAATCCTGCTTAACTGGGACAAGGTAAAGCTGGTCGGGGTAGGCATGCCGGGACATTATCTGCTCGGCATTCTGCAACACCCAGGCAGAGGCGATGCCTATGTCGAGTATGACGGCTTGACTTATGTCCTGATGGAACCATCCGGCCCGGCCTGGTTACCGCCCGGAGTTGTCTCCGACTTCACTCTAAAAAAACTTGGCGCGCATGATCTGGTGATCATTGAGCCACTTACTTTGTAATCAGTTAAAGGAGAAAGTATTATGTTGTCCACCCGATTATTAACCAGCCTCGCCGAACTCGGCTTTCTGGTCGTCATCTCCGGGCTGATTATCGTTTTGATCTACCAAATTTTTCTACGCACCGGCAAAAGTGGTTTTGACGTTGAAGACGCCATAAAAAAAGGGAATGTCGCCATCGGTCTCCTGATGGCCACTATCATGGTCAGTTCTGCCTTGATGTTGCAAAAAGGCTTGAGCGCCTCGATGGGTGTCTTTCGACTAACTATGGCTACTCCGGCCGGCACCGGTCTACAACTCAGCGAAACGTTCCTGCTGGTGTTTTCCCACCTGCTCCTGTCATTGATATTTATTGCACTGACTCTATTTATCACCCTTAATCTATTTAATGTTTTAAACCGAAAAATCAACCCGGGGATACAGATGCATCTGCTGCTCCAGGAGGGAAACGTCGCGGTCGGTATCGTACTCTCTGCAGTGGTGCTTATTACGACAATCTACGCCGGTGACGGCATCAGCTCGGTAACCAAGGCGCTGGTGCCGCAACCGGAGGTCGGCACCATCCGCATCATGAAATAAACATAACGATAAATCTACGGAAATTTATGGATGAAAAGGTAGACTTTACCCTCACGGCTGGTATCCTTCTAGCTGTTAAATAACCCCTGATTTCGAATGGTTGACATGTCCGAACCGCTGACTACAACTTCCAGCAGCATAGCCGGCACCAGCATACTGGCCGACCCGGCGGCACTATTCTCGCTGGTGCTCTACACCGCGATTGCGATGTGCCTGGTTGTGCTCCTGCTGTTGCTCGCCTGGTTCCTTGGCCAGCGGACCCGGTCACGGGTCAAGGGTGAGCCTTATGAATCAGGCATTGCCGCCACCGGCAATGCCCGCCTGAGCGAACCGGCCCCGTTCTATCTGGTCGCCATTTTCTTTATCGTCTTCGATGTCGAAATGATTTTTGTCGCCTCCTGGTCGATCGCCTTCGAGCAGCTCGGCTGGCCCGGATATTTCCAGATCACCTTCTTTATCTTCATCCTGTTCCTCGGCCTGGTCTGGCTCTGGAAGATGGGTGGCCTCGATTGGGGGCCTAACCCAAGCCGACATCTGGCTGAGAGGGGCGAGAGATGACTCCAGAACTCCCCGACAATGTCATCCTGACCCGGCTCGACGACGCCATCAACTGGGGGCGTAAAAACAGCCTCTGGCCGATGTTTTTCGGTCTCTCCTGCTGCTTCGTTGAGATGATGACCAGCATGACCCCTCGGTTTGATCTCGCCCGGTTCGGGGCTGAAGTGTTGCGCGGCTCGCCGCGTGAGGCTGACCTGATGATCATCTCCGGTACGCCGTTTAAAAAGATGGGCGCAACGATCCTGCGCGTCTACGAGCAGATGCCGAACCCGAAGTGGGTGGTAGCGATGGGCAGTTGCGCTAACTCCGGCGGCATGTATGACGTCTATAGCGTCATTCAGGGGGTCAACCAGATCCTGCCGGTTGATGTTTACATTCCAGGCTGCCCGCCACGCCCGGAAGCTTTTATCCAGGGCTTGATGCTGCTGCAGGAAAAAATCGCCAATGAAGAAAAGCCAGCCCGACCGGTGCTCGGCCTCGAGGGCGGCAATGAAGGGACGACCGCTCCGGTTCTGGTTGACGGTGTCAGCAAGAGCCGTGATCCGCGCGGCCCCGGTTACGGCAACGCCCCGCTGCGTGGCAGCTCACTGCAACAGCCAGATTTCTTCGAAAAGCGTTCGGCCAACATCTGGACCCCGCCGCAGCCGAAGGTCACCTTTCCGAACGGCGCAAAAACAACTGCCGAGCAGATACTCGAACGTTTCGAAGGGCGGGTCAGCGTCGATCCGGATTCGGTCGATATGCCCGGCTTTATCGCCACCGTCGCCGACCTGCCGGGACTGCTCAAGTACCTGAAGAAAGGGACCCGAGTCAAATACGCCCGGCTCGAAGATATCACGGCGATTGATGAACGAGCCCGCCGCGTCCGCCCCAAGCATGATTTCACCCTGGTCTATCACCTGCTCTCGTTGCAGGTCCCCGGCTATGTCCGGATCAAGGTGCCGCTGATCGGGGAGACCCTGAAGGCCCCGTCCGTCGCTTCGATCTGGCCGAGCGCCAACTGGTACGAACGCGAAGTCTACGATATGTTCGGTATCCATTTTACCGGCCACCCCGATCTGCGCCGCATCCTGATGCCGCCGGAATGGGAAGGTTTTCCGTTGCGCAAGGATCACGTGTCGCGGGCGACCGACATGGCACCGTTTACCGCCGACACCGCCCGCTCGATGACCCCGGTTCCGGCGGGGAACTTCTTCGACGGCGAGAAGATCGAAGCGGCAGCCGAAACCATGATTCTCAACATCGGGCCGCATCACCCCGGCACTCATGGCATTCTGCGCATGATCGCCAAAATGCAGGGTGAAAAAATTGTCGATCTCGATTCGGATATCGGTTACCACCATCGCGGCGCCGAAAAAATCGGTGAACGCCAGCACTGGAATCAGTATATTCCGTATACCGACCGGATCGACTATCTCTCCGGCGTACAGAACAACCTCGCCTACCTGCAGAGTGTCGAGACCATGCTCGGGGTCGAGATCCCACCCAAGGCTGAATTTATCCGGGTCATGCTCTGTGAACTGTTCCGCATCGCCAACCATCTGGTCTGGCTCGGCACCTTCGCGCACGACGTCGGCGCTATGACCCCGGTCTTTTACGCCTTCAATTCCCGCGAGAAGATTTTTGACATCGTCGAAATGATCACCGGTGGTCGCATGCATCCGGCCTGGTTCCGGATCGGCGGCGTGCCGGCCGACCTGCCGGATGGCTGGGAGCAGGTGGTCGAAAAATTCACCCACGATTTTGCGCAACAGATCGATATGTTTGAGACGCTGTTGACCGACGGGCCAATCTTTCGCATCCGGACTGAGGGGATCGGCGTTGTCAGCAGCCAGACCGCTGTCGACTGGGGCTTCAGTGGCCCGAACCTGCGCGCCTCCGG
>JAUVAJ010000138.1 GCA_030591795.1 Desulfuromonadales bacterium
CGGATATTCAGCCGCTGATCTTCGGTATTCGATGGCCACGTGAACAACTTCGTCAACGCATCAGGTTGCGCTTACGCCAACGTCTGGAGCAGGGGATGATCGCCGAGGTTGAAGCGTTGCTGGCGCAGGGCGTTGAGCATCCGGCCCTTGAATATTACGGCCTCGAATACCGCTTTATCTCGCATTACCTGCAGGGCCAATTGAATCGCAACGACATGGAACAGAAGCTCTATTCGGCTATTTGTCAATTTGCCAAACGCCAGGAGACCTGGTTTCGCAGGATGGAGCGGCAGTCGACGCAGATCGTCTGGCTGGCGGGCGAAGGAGAGTTGTTGCAGGCCGCTCTGCTTCAGCTTGAAAAAGCAGGCTTTACAGTCTCATGATCGACGCAAAGGTGCGTTATCTCGCCCGGCAGGGGGTCGCCGGACCATGGCAGATCGCTGGGGCGGATGCTGATGCTTATACTGCCGTGGTGGTTATCCCGGCCTGTGATGAAGAGAGTTGGTTGTTTCACACCCTGGCCAG
The DNA here is from genome assembly GCA_030591795.1 of Desulfuromonadales bacterium. The sequence continues at coordinate 526 of JAUVAJ010000138.1, forward strand.
TTTGGCAGAAAACCGGGCCGCAGTCCTCAGGCAGACCCTGATTCTGGTTGTGCTTAATCACTCGCAACAAGCGAGCGCAGATGTGTGTACCGCCAACCGTCGCACTTTGGCGAGACTGCAGACCGACCCGTTACACGACAAATTGCAGCTCGCCTGGATCGATGCGGTTAGTGCCGGGCTGGAATTGCCGACCGGTGGAGCCGGGGCGGCCAGGCGACTCGGGCTTGACCGGGCTCTTGAGTACCTGGCTGACGACGGCGATCCGTTGCTGATCTGTCTCGATGCCGACACCCTGGTAGAACCGAACTATCTCGACTGTTTGCAGCAACATTTTGCCAACAGTGCTGCCGGTGGGGCGGTCGTGCCGTTTGCGCATCAGCCGGCTGAATCGGCAGCACTACAGCAGGCGATCGACCGTTACGAGCTGTTTTTGCGCAGTTACGTACTAGGTCTAAGGTTGGCTGGTTCACCGTACGCCTTCCACAGCATCGGTAGCGCCATGGCCTGTCGGGCTTCAGCCTATGTTCGCTCCGGCGGCATGCCGCAGCGACCGGCCGGGGAGGATTTTTATTTTCTACAAAATCTGGCCAGAACCGTCGGTGTTGAATCGGTGCACGGCACCTGTGTCTATCCGGCGGCACGGGTTTCTGACCGGGTACCGTTCGGTACTGGACCGACCCTGAGTAGTTTGCTGGCTGATCCTGACGGCCAGCTTTTTTATCCGCTCGACGCCTTTCTCCTGCTTGGTGAATTCTTGCAACTGGCAGTCGGCTGGCCAGCTGATGGCGAAGCGTTACAACAGCAGACTGATCAGCTGCAGCCGGTTCTCGGCCAATTCATGCTGGAGCAGAAGCTGGCGACAGTCGTTGATCGGTTACGCCGCAACAGCCCGACTCAGGAGCATTTTATTCGGGCATTTCACGGTTGGTTCGATGGTCTTAAAAGCCTGCGTCTGCTGCGGCGACTATGTTCCGGTACGCCGTTTTGTATGCTGACGGCTGAAGCTGCAGTTCCGACGCTGTTACGCCGGGCCGGGTTGGTAGTGGAGACTGATCTGGTGCGGATGCTTGAAAGCGTCAGAGCAGACCAGAATAACCGATAATGCTTCCTCGAAGCGCGGCTTTCAGGTAGAATACGCGCAATGACTGAAGGGTTGACTATCATGGCTGAAGAACAGAGACCGACAACTGAGAATACTCAGGCAGATAAACGCAAAAATCTCCGCTCCCCTCTATTGACACTTCGGGTCAAACTGAATGATGGTAGCAAGGTTTTTTTTGGTTACACCAAGAACATCAGTCGTAGCGGCATGTTCATCTCGTCGGTCAACCCGAAACCGGCTGGAGAGATTTATCAGGTCGAGATCCCTCTGCCTGAGCCGATTAACCAGACTATTCAGTGCTCTTGCGAAGTGGTCTGGAACCGGCATTTTGCGAAGAAGGCTGTCTATGAACCGGGTATGGGCCTGAAATTCTTCGGTCTGTCGGAGGACGTAGCCGCAAAGATTGACCACTGGATCAACGAAACATCCAATTGATTTTTCATCCCCTTCATGATTCCCTCTTCTGATTTTTGCTGTCGCGTATAAATTAAATGTCGACGTGCAATCTTTTCTTGAACATCGTCAAGCAGTCACAAATATCCATAAATGGTTGCCAGCTGTGAAAAATGCGTGTAAATTTGGTAACTAGTTATTTTTATGGCAATTCTACACTAGCTGGTTAGGATGTGATGATGATAAAGACTCTGACTCTTCGCTGGAAGATTCTCCTCAGTCTCGTCGGCCTCTCTTTTTTCTCTATTTGCGGAATCCTGTTTTTCTTTTCCGGTTTGAATGAAAAACAACTGGAAAAGGCGCTCACACAACGGGTGGTTCAGGTCGCCAATTTTGTCAGCCGAAGTCTCGATATAAAAGAGGCTGAGGTTGCCAACTATATCAACCTCATGTCGTCAAATGTTGACCTGGTCAACGCCGTCTACTATTTTGAGTTGACCAAGGATGGTGGCCAGATCAACAGTGTTGTCGCTACGGCACAAGATGTGTTTGATCTTGATATGGTAGAGATTTTTGATCAGGATGGTGGTGTGGTGGTGCGTAACCTGGCACATGGTCGTGATATCCCCCGGACTTCCGGTATAGAACACACCCTGATTGCCAGCGCAGTCCAGAACGAAACCAGCAATGATATCACCATGATCGACGGTCGCTTGTCGATTGTCAGTGCGGCGCCGATAAATCTCTCCGGCACACAGATCGGGGTTATTGTCGGTGTAGAATTTCTCGATGACGGTTTCGCCCAGGCGATCCGTGATCTGGGTAACGCCGAGGTTGCTTTTTTTGATAGTAAATCGATTGTTGCCGCTTCACATGATGAGCTGAAGGCTTTATCACCGGCGACTCTGATGGCCGGTGGAAACCAGAATCTCTCGATCCAGGGTGTATCATACCGTCTTTTCACAAACGATCTAGGCAGCTCCGGTAAAAAAATGCTGTTAGCAGTTGACCGGTCGGATGCTGTGGCCGCTACGAGTTATGTCCGGAGCGTATTGTTGGTGATCCTGCTACTGGTCACTGTCATTGCTGTCTTGGTCGGGCTCGGCATCTCCAGTAATATCGTCAAGCCGCTCGGTGTTGTGGTACACAATCTCAAGGAAATTGCCACTGGCGGCGGGGATCTGACCCGGAAAATTGAAATAAATTCGAAGGATGAGGTCGGTGAGCTGGCTGAAAACTTCAACGCCTTTCTTGAAATGATGCGTGAGATGATCGGCCGGATTCATACTGTTACGGCCGGGTTGAACAGTGCCGGCGCCCAGATCAAAACGTCTTCGGGACAGGTATCCAAAGGTACCTCACAGCAGGCGGCTTCGCTTGAGGAGTCGTTCCTGGCCTTGCAGGGGATCGATGAAAGCATTTCCGGGATTGCTGAAAGTACCGGTTCGCTGGTTGAGTCAGCCGAAGCAAGCTCGTCGGCTACGCTCGAGTTAGGTGCGACCATCGAGGAGATTGCCTCGCAGATGGAGAAGTTGTTTTCGACTGTTGATGAGGTATCAAGTTCGATCAATGAAATGTCGGTCTCCAGTCAGCAAGTCGCAGAAAATGTCGAAATACTCTCCTCTTCCACCGAAGTAACGGCATCTTCTATTATCGAACTCGATGCCTCTATCAAAGAGATTGAAGAGAACGCAGAGAAAACATATAGCCTGGCCGAAGAAGCGGCGCACGATGCCGAAGAGGGTAAAGCTGCCGTCGATGAAACGATCAACGGTATCGGTGAGATCCGCGAGATGGTCGACCGGGCAGCTGTGGCGATCGAGGACCTCGGTGGACAGTCAACCGAGATCGGCAAGATTTTGACCGTTATCGACGAGGTTGCCGATCAGACCAGCCTGCTGGCTCTAAATGCGGCAATTATCGCCGCCCAGGCTGGTGAGCATGGTAAGGGTTTTGCGGTTGTTGCCGATGAGATTCGTGAGCTCGCTGAGCGGACAGCAGTATCGACGCGCGAGATCGGGTTGATCATCAACAACCTGCAAAGAGGAACCGACGAGGCGGTCGAAGCGATGCGAGCCGGCAGTGAGCGGGTGCATCAGGAAACCGAGCGGTCCAAGGGGGCCGGTGCGGCTCTCGACCAGATTCGCAACAGTACGTTGAAGGCCTCTGATCAGGTGCGCGGGATTGTCCGGGCGACGCAGGAGCAGTCGCGCGGCAGCCGGCAGATCACTGATTCGATCAACCAGATTTCGAGCATGCTCGGCCAGATTTCTTCAGCAATCAAGCAACAGACCGATGGCGCGCGGCAACTTTCACACGCCGCTGAGTCGATGAAAGAGATCGCCTCGCAGGGTAAACTCAGCACCGCTGAACAGGCGAAGGGGAGTCGACAGATCAATACCAGTATGGAGCAGATTCGCAATATGATCGAGCGGATTGATGAAGCGACCCGCGAGCAGACTCAGCGCAGCAAGCAGGTGGTTGAGGCGGTGGCCAAGGTTAAGCAGATAGCAGAATCGAATTCCGGTCTGACGACCGAACTCGATCAAGTGGTCGAGAGCCTGACCCAACAGACCACGGCTCTCGAAGAAGAAGTCGGCGCCTTTAAAGTATGACCCCGGCGACCCTGGAGGTCACATTGCTCGGGACGGGTACCAGTACCGGTGTTCCGGTGCCGGGATGCGGTTGTCCGGTTTGTTGCTCGAACGATCCGTTTAACTGTCGCACCCGGTGCAGCCTGCTTATCTCATTCCGGGGAAAAAACATTTTGATCGATACGGCGACCGATCTGCGGCAACAGGTGTTGCGCGAGGCGGTCGATCATATCGATGCGGTTCTCTACACGCATACCCACGCTGACCATATTCACGGCATTGATGATCTGCGCCCCTTTAATCACCACAATGGCACGCCGCTGCCGTTGTATGCTGGTGCCGGTGCGGTTCAAGCCATGCGGCAAAACTTTCGTTATATTTTCGAGCCGGATGCAGAGAACGTTTACCGGCCACGGCTGTCAGTCTGGACAATCGCCGGTCCGTTCTCCCTGTTTGGTCTGCTGGTGACGCCGCTCAAGCTGAAGCATGGTGCCGGTTTCTCAACCGGCTATCGGATCGGGCCGATAGCTTATTTGACTGATTGCAGCGCAATTCCGGACGAGGCCAGGTCTGCACTCGGCAAGCTTGATCTGCTGATTCTCGACGCGCTCCGCTTTCGTCCACATGCGGCACACTTCAATGTTGCCGGGGCGCTTGCCGAAGCCGAACGGATCGGCGCCGGAAAAACCTTGTTGACGCATCTGAGCCACGACGTGGATCACAGCCGGCACGCAAACGGATTGCCGCCGGGCGTCGCTTTTGCTTACGATGGACAGAAGTTGCAGTTTAAGATCAGCTGAGCCCGATCTGCCTCGGGCCTATATATTTCACACGGAATTATCATGTACCAGGAAGTCCGACTGCACGGGCACATAGACGACACCGTCGAATATTATGCGACCGCCGCTTC
>JAUVAJ010000245.1 GCA_030591795.1 Desulfuromonadales bacterium
GATAACCTCATTGCTAAAAATAACGTAAGCAGATACTCTGCACAGCATCGTGTGGCTAGAGAAAGTAGCGTATTTACGGGGAGATTGCAAGGTCTCTCGCAGCTTTGAAAGCGAGTCTGACAAATAGCCTCAGAGCCCCACGACTTACCGCTCCAGACGTCGCTTCTCAACCGCTTACACACAACATTGAAAACGCATAGCTAGAGCATTTAAACTTCCGTTAAATTTGACGATGGTCAGCACCAACTTCCGGTCACCACAAAGGAACACCAACAGTCGATGTCCGATCTGATCAAAACAGCTGACGTTGCCGTTGCCGCGCCTCTCGATATCAGCTTGACCTATGCGGTTCCAGATGAACTGGCGGCAACTGCCCGGGTCGGCGTGCGCGTCCGGGTGCCGCTCGGACGACGTTCCGCCACCGGCTATATTCTCTCGCTCGGCAACAGCAGCCCGGACGGCCTGAAACCGATCCGCGAAGTACTCGACCAACAACCGCTGTTTACAGAAGAGTGGGGCACTGACCTGCGTCGAGCCGCCGCATACTACCGTTTTCCGATCGGTGAGGCGGTACGCACCGCCCTGCCGTCCGGGCTGTCCGGCACCGGCAACGATATAGCCGCATTACAAGAGAAAGTCTATCAGGCGACTGATCTACAAGACTCGCCACGGGGCAAAAAACAGCAGGAGATCCTCAGCTGGATCAGAGAGAAAAGCCCGGTCACAATGACTGAGCTACGCGAACAGTTTGCGACACCGCACCCAGTTTTGAAACGATTGGTAGACACCGGTTTTCTCATCTGCACTGAACAGGAACGACTCCGTGATCCGTTTCGCGACACGCCACCGCCGCCGGATAAAATTGTTACCCCCGGTGAAGAGCAGGCCGCCGCGCTACAACGCTTGCATCAGGAGCTTGCTGCAGACCGTTTCGCCTGCGCTCTGTTGCATGGCGTTACCGGCAGCGGTAAGACCGAAATCTACCTGCGCCTGATTGAGGCCGCTCTGGCTAAAGATAAGCAGGCGTTGGTGCTGGTGCCGGAAATCGCTCTGACGCCACAACTGGTTGGCCGATTCCGGGCCCGGTTCAACGAGCAGGATGTTGCCATCGCCGTGTTGCACTCCGGCCTCTCCGCTGGTGAACGTTACGATGCCTGGCGCAGCATCATGCGCAATGAAGTACAGATAGTCATCGGTGCCCGGTCTGCCGTCTTCGCGCCGCTACCCAACCTCGGAGTTATCGTCATAGATGAAGAGCACGAATCCAGCTATAAGCAGGGTGAAGGCTTCCGCTATCATGCCCGGGACCTGGCCCTGTTGCGCGGCCAATCGGCAGCGGCGCTGGTTCTGCTCGGCAGCGCCACCCCATCGCCAACGGTTTACAAACGGGCGCAGGATGGCGACTATATGTATCTGCATCTCGCCGGCCGGGTCACCAGGCGACCGTTGCCGAGCGTCGAGCTGATCGACCTGCGTGAAGCGGAAGTCGAAGCGCACTTCGCCAGCGAGTTGCTTACGGCGATCGGTGAGAACCTGCAAGCCGGCGACCAGAGCCTGTTGCTGCTCAACCGGCGCGGCTTCTCCCCTTACCTGATCTGTGCCGGCTGCGGCGACAGCCCGCGCTGTCCGAACTGTGCGATCACCCTGACCTTTTACCAGGGGCAGCGACAATTGCGCTGTAACTATTGCGACTACTCCGAGCGTCCGACCGAACTCTGCCCGAAATGCAACGGCCCGGACCTGTTGCCGGAAGGGGTCGGCACCGAACAGCTTGAAACCGAACTGGCCGCCCGCTTTCCCGCAGCCCGGATCGCCCGCATGGACCGCGACACCACGACCCGTAAAGGAAGTCATCAGCGGCTGGTCCAGCAGGTTCTGGCACAAGAGATTGATATCCTGGTCGGCACCCAGATGGTTGCCAAAGGGCACGACTTTCCCGGCGTCACCCTGGTCGGGGTACTCGATGCCGATAACTCCCTGAACTTTCCGGATTTCCGCAGCGCCGAACGAACCTTCAGCCTGCTCTCGCAAGTAGCTGGCCGCGCCGGACGGGGCGAGAAACCGGGACGGGTTATGGTGCAGACCTACTCACCCGAACACTACGCCCTGCAAGCTGCAGCAAGCCATGACTACGCCGGCTTTTATGCCGAAGAGATGCCGTTTCGCGAAGCGCTCGGTTACCCGCCCTACGGCTACCTGATCAATCTGGTGCTGTCCGGCAATGATGCCGACAAGGTAGCCCGGAGTGCAAATGAAGTCGCCGCCACCCTGAACCGGGTAGTACAGGACGCCGAAGTCCTAGGCCCGGCGCCCTGCCCGCTGGCCCGACTGCGCGGCAAAACCCGCTTCCAGATTCTACTCAAGGCTGAAAAACGATTGCCGCTGCACCGGATGTTGCAACATGTCACTGGCAAGGCATCACCGGTTCCATCCGGAGTTCGGATGAACATCGATATCGACCCGATCGATATGCTTTAAGAGTCTGCCAGGAGACTATTTATCTTTTCTACGCAACGAGTTATTATATGCGCCAGCTATTTACTATATTCGCTCTAAAAGGATTTATTACCCTGTGAAACAGCTACAACATTACACAATACTTATTGTCATTATATTGACCGTTCTTCTGCTCAGCGCCTGCCAACCAAAGCCACCGGTGGTTGCCCCGGACACTCTGCCACCGGTAGCGCAACTGCAGGCGGTTGACTGGCAACAGCTCAGCGGCTGGCCCGGTACCGATGTCAGTCGCTCCTTTACGGCATTTTTACAAAGTTGCCGGGTCTTGCAGTACAAAAAAGGCTGGGCTGCTGTCTGCGAAGAAGCCGAGCTGCTTACCGGCGAAGCAACCGACACTCTGGTCGGTTTTTTTGAACAACGCTTTGTGCCGCACCGGGTCAACAACAAAGACGGCTCTGATACCGGCACCATCACCGGTTATTATGTACCAGAATTGAACGGCAGCAGAATCCGGACCCAACGTTACACCAACCCGATCTACGCTGTTCCGGATGATTTGTTGACCATCGATCTGCGCAGTGTTTACCCGGAACTCGAAGGCTACAGACTACGCGGCCGGCTTGAGGGTAATCGAGTGGTCCCCTATTACACCCGTTTCGAACTCGACCAGAACACCGAAACATTAAAGGGGAACGAGCTGCTCTGGGTTGAAGATCCGGTTGAGCTGTTTTTCTTACATATTCAAGGTTCCGGCAGTATCCGTTTTGACAATGGTGAAAATGTCATGATCAATTATGGCAACCAGAACGGGCACCCCTACCGCTCCATCGGCAAACTGCTGATAGAGCGGGGCGAAATGACCCTCAACCAGATGTCGATGCAAAATATCCGGGCCTGGGCCAGGCAAAACCCGGATCAGGTGGCCCAACTGCTCGGTGAAAATCCTAGTTACATCTTTTTCCGTGAGCTTCCCGATGATATGACGACACCGCCCGGCTCCCTCGGCGTGCCGCTGACACCGGAAGTGAGTATCGCCGTCGACCCGAGAACCATTCCGCTCGGCGCTCCGGTCTTTCTCTCAACAACCTGGCCGTACAATCCGAAGCCGCTCAACCGTCTGATGGTTGCACAGGATACTGGCGGCGCCATAAAAGGCGCGGTCCGCGCCGATTTTTTCTGGGGGATGGGTCATGAAGCCGGCGCTCTGGCCGGGCGGATGAAGCAGGATGGCAGAATGTGGGTCTTGCTGCCACGTCCGGCGGTCACGGCAGAAGAACCTGCAGATGAACTGGCTGAGGACGACAGTCTGCAAACCGAAGGCAGTTA
>JAUVAJ010000045.1 GCA_030591795.1 Desulfuromonadales bacterium
GTACCTCCGCAGGCAGACCGGCATGGTAGGCGGCCGCACTGATACCGTCCGCTTGCAGCTTATCGGCGACCTCAGAGACCCGCTTACGGCTTAAACAGTAGACGATACCAGACTCTTGTCGACGGCTATCAAGAAAGGCACTGAGCTGCAGATAGGGCTTAGCCTTGTCGATTACCGTGTAGCGAATATTCGGCCGATCGAATCCGGCGATAATCCGGCGGGCATTATGCAAATGCAACCGCTGGATGATATCGAGACGGGTCTGCTTTTCTGCGGTGGCGGTCAGCGCCACCATCGGCACTGACGGAAACCGTTCACGCAGTCGACCAAGCTGCACATATTCGGGACGGAAATCATGTCCCCATTGGGAGACGCAGTGGGCTTCGTCAATAGCAAACAGAGCAATCGGCAGATCACTCAAGCGTGCAAGAAAATCCTCGCTGAGCAACCGTTCCGGTGCCACATAGAGCAGGTCAAGTTGCCCGCGATGCAATTGCGACAACACCTGCCGGGCTTCATCTGTCCGCAGTGCGGAATTGTAGCAGGCAGCAGCTACTCCGTTAGCCTGCAAAGCATCAACCTGATCTTTCATCAATGAAATAAGCGGGGAAACTACGATGGCGACACCGGGACGGTGCAATGCCGGAATCTGAAAGCAGAGCGACTTGCCACCGCCGGTCGGCATCAACACAAAGGCATCCTTTCCAGCAATCAGATCATCAATAATCTGTTGCTGATAGGGGCGGAATGCCTGATAACCGAAGACCCGCTGAAGGGTTTCCAGAGATTTGCCGGAAGCAGAGGCCGTATTTATCTTCATAATAATCAGAGATTAAAGTCAGCGAATCGCAGTCGCAATTGTTTTACCGTTTGTTCATCCTCAACCACCAGAGTCTTCGGGTCGACCCCGGTCGCATCGATTGCCAGCCGTTTGCCGTTTCGATAGATCCGTTTTTCGTCAATCCGGTTGATCAAACGCCAATACGCCGTCGAAAAATCCTGTAGATCAATATCGCTATCAAGCAAAATTAACAGCTTCGATTTCTGCAACGGGCTGTCGGCCCAAAGAGCCTCGACCAGCTGCTTGACAGCCTTGCTGCTCTGTCGATGAATACTGAGCAATGCCACACCGTGGAAGATTGTCATTTCCGGCATTTGCAGATCGATGATCTGCGGAAAATCGATTTTCAACATCTGGCGCAGCAAGCACACACTGGTTTTCGCCAAAAAGACATTTTCACTCGGCGGCGGTCCCACTACTGTCGCCGGCATAATCGGATTATCGCGACAAGTGATCGATGTGACCCGTAACAGCGGACAATCATCACGCGTAACATAACATCCGGTATGATTACCGAATGGACCTTCAAAACAGGTCTCACCGGGATTAATTTCACCTTCGATGACAAATTCGGCATCGGCAGGAACATTCAGCTGCTGACTCACACAGTTGGTGATGGATAATACCGTCGAAAAAAGCCGCCGGTAAATTGCCAGATCATCGCAAGCTGTAGGAATGGGGGCCGAAGCCAACCAGTAGAGCGCAGGATCGCTGCCGAATACCAGTGCCACTGAAAGTGGTAAATTATTCTTATGAGCCACAGCCAAGTGCTCTGCAGCTCCACTGCCGGCTGAGAAATTGAGCGCAATATGTTGTTCGTCAATAATTTGTCCACGATAAATAGCAAAATTATGTGTGCCGGTCTGCGGGTGCTTGGTGATCACCAGCGGCAGGGTAAAATAACGGCCTGATTCCCGCGGCCAGGTTTTCAGTGCGGGCAAACTGCAGAGATTCTCAAGAACCCGGTACTGACAACGAGGCTCTGTCGTAACTACGGTCTCAGCTTTTACCGACAATTTACGTAAACGTTCAACGGCACTCCCCTGCTCTGAATTCAACAACTGTTCGATCTGCTCAGTAAAATGTTCCAAATCACGGCAGCGTAACAGTTGTGACATTCTGCGAGCAGATCCGAACAGGTTGACAGTCAATGGAAACGGCGTCCCCTGCACCTGTTCGAACAGTATGGCTTTGCCGTCTTGCCGGACAAATTCACGACGGGCCAGCGCAGCCACCTCTAAATTCGTATCGACTGAGCGCTTGATCCGCCTCAGATCACCGTTATTTTCCAGCCGTTGCAGAAACTCTTGCAGATCCATTCCGACAGTTTAACCGATACTCACGCTGCAAACATAAAAAAAAAGCCCTTCGGAATCCGAAGGGCTTAGAGACTGACAACGCAATATTTTTAGAAAACAGCTAACATGGCCATTTCCATAAATGGACCAGGCAGAACACCCAAGAGCAGTACAGCAGCAAGGGAAATAACAATTGAGACTGTGGTTGCAACATTCATAGTGACCCAGCTGAAATCTTCTTCAGGATCCTTGAAGTACATACAGACCATGACACGCAGGTAATAATACAGCGAGACTGCTGAGTTCAAAACACCGATTATTGCCAACCAGATATACCCTGCCTTAATTGCCCCGGCAAAGACATAGAACTTGGCTGCAAAACCTGCGGTAGGCGGCATTCCCATCAGAGAGAAGAGGAAAATACAAAGTGCGACTCCCATCAAAGGGCGCTTATAGCCCATCCCTGCCAGGCCATCGAGAGTCAGGTTATCCTCGCCTTTTTTGCCAACCAGCACCAATACCGCGAAGGCACCGATGTTCATAAAGGTGTAAACAAGCAAGTAGAACATGATGCCGGACCAGCCGACTTCGTTCCAAGCGACCATACCGATCAAGGCATAACCTGCGTGCGCGATTGAAGAGTAAGCCAGCATCCGCTTGACATCTTTTTGTGACAGAGCAATGAAGTTACCAACTGTCATCGTCAAGACAGCGAGAACCCAGAATACTGTGATGAGCTCAGCTTGAATACTGTCTAAGCTGACAATTGTCACGCGCATGAATGCAGCAAATGCAGCAGCCTTAGGTCCGGCACTCATAAATGCGGTGATCGGTGTCGGCGCACCCTGGTAAACATCAGGCGTCCACATATGGAAAGGTGCCGCAGCAACCTTGAACAAAAACCCGGTGATCAGCAAGCCCGCGCCTGCAAGAAACATCACGTTGGAGGTTGCATCAGGCATGGTCTTTACAAATTCCGCAATCCCCGCAACCTTCGTCGTCCCGGTAACACCGTAGATCAGCGCTACACCATACAGCAGGAAACCGGTGGAAAATGCACCCAAGAAAAAGTACTTGAGTCCCGCTTCATTCGAGCGGGTCTGGCGACGGAAAAAACCGGCCAGGACATACAGCGAAACAGACAGAACTTCCAGACCAAGGAAGATGGTCATCAAGTCGGTTCCAGAAGCCATCCACATGGCGCCTGCCGTTGTAAACAGTATCAGCGGATAATATTCACCGACCGGATATCCTTCTCTTTTCAGATATTCATCCGACATGAGAATTGTCAATGCCGCAGCAATGATACAAATCATACTGAAGAAGGTTGCAAAATTATCGAGCACAACACTTCCGGCAAAACCAGCTTGTGGATTATTCCAGGACATCAGGGTAACGAACCCGGTAATAACCAGTGCGGCGACACTCAACCAGGCGACATGACTGGTCTTGCCGCGCGGAGAAAACACAGACACCAACAGCAGCGCCATACCGAACACACAGAGAACCAATGATGGCATAATTGCCTGAAAGTTTACATTCTGGATGGCTTCTTGTACTAAATTTGCGTCCATCGAACAGCTCCTCGGGAACCAGTTGTTTATATAATCAGTCAGTTATTTAATTTCAATCAGTTTAGCAACAACCGGCTGATATACCTCAACAACCGCGACCTGCTTATTGTTCATCTGATTCAGTAACTGTTCGATAGCCGGATTCATTTTATCAAGGAAAGTGTTTGGATAAACACCAATCCAGAAGACAAACAGCAGCAGCGGCACCATAACCGCAATTTCACGTAAGGACAGATCTTTCAAGTTTTCATTCGCCGGGTTCGTTACTTTACCTAACATGACACGCTGGTACATCCAGAGCATGTAAATAGCTGCGAAGATAACACCACTTGTCGCGATAACTGCAAACCAGCGCAGGTTACTTTCAAACGCGCCGACCAAGGCCAGGAATTCGCCGACAAAACCGTTCGTCCCGGGCAAACCGACAGAGGAGAAAGTGATAATCAGGAAGATCGTGGCAAATATAGGCATTTTATGAGCAAGGCCACCGAACTCACTAATCAGGCGCGTATGACGACGCTCATAGATAAAGCCGACGATGAGGAAGAGTGCGCCTGTGGAAATCCCGTGGTTAACCATCTGAATTATGCCACCTGCCATCCCCACCTGATTCATGGCAAAGATGCCAAGCATAACAAAGCCGAGGTGAGCAACAGATGAGTAAGCGACCAGCTTCTTGACATCTTCCTGCATCATGGCAACCAGGGACCCGTAGACAATGCCGATCACCGACAAACCGGCTAGATACGGGATGAAGGTCTGCAGTGCATCGGGAAACAACGGCATCGCAAAGCGTACATAACCGTAAGTACCCATCTTCAACATGACAGCAGCCAGGATAACCGAGCCGGCAGTCGGCGCTTCAGTGTGTGCATCAGGCAACCAAGTATGCAACGGGAACATCGGGACTTTGATAGCAAAGCTGAAAGCAAAGGCCAAGAACAACCAATACTGAGCATTATAGGGCAAATCCAGCTTGTAGAAGTCCTGAATACTGAAACCGCTGATCTGTGCACCGGACTCAACAGCAAAGTAGTAGAGGAAGATAATCGCTACCAGCATCAACAGAGAACCGACTGCCGTGAAGATGAAAAACTTAACAGCTGCGTAGATGCGGTTCTTACCGCCCCAGATACCGATAAGAAAGTACATCGGAATCAGCATCAGCTCCCAGAAGATGTAGAAAAGGAACAGATCGAGGGAAACAAATGCACCAAGCATGGCGGTTTCAAGCAGCAACAGCAGAGCCATGAATCCCTTGGTGTTCTTTTGTACAGATTTCCAGGTTGAGAGAACCGTAACCGGCATGATGAACGTGGTCAACATAACCAGCCAGAGACTGATGCCGTCAACACCCAGATTGTAGTTCATCTGGAAATAATCACCAATGTTAATCCACTCGTAGAACTCTCGATAGTGCATTCCACCGGAGGTGGCAAAAATATTATCGAAAGCCAGAGGTAAACTGATCACGAAGGTCACCAATGAGACTACCAGGGTAAACCCCTTCAGCAGTCCATCGTTGTCCCGTGGGATAAAGAGGACAAACAGCATCCCCAACAGCGGGAAGAAGATAATTAAACTGAGAAGATAATCGGCCATGTGGAATCGCTCCTTGTAACTTTGTTCGTATTCGCTAGCGTACTGTTAACCGAAGACGTAGAAGCCGACGATCACGACTACACCGACCACCATGGCCACAGCGTAATTATGCAGGTATCCGGATTGTGTGTATTTAAGGCCGGAGCCTATACCACGAGTAACCCAAGCGACACCATTAACAATACCATCAACCACTTTCACATCGAAACCGCGCCAGAGGAAAGTCCCGATCTTCTTGCAAGGATTCACGAACAGGAAATCGTAGAGCTCATCAATGTACCACTTGTTAAATATAACCCTGTGAGCAGCGGCAAACTTGGCAGTGAACTTTGCCGGAAGTTCCGGATTCTTGATGTACATTACCCAAGCAACAAAGATACCGATAAAAGCAACGGCAACTGAAACAGCCATCAGGGTGTACTCGGTAGCGTGAGTACCATGAGCCTCTATGTGGAACAGTTGCAACGACTTACCAAACACCGGATCCAGGAAATGGTGGAAATGATTTGCGCCACCGAGAATCGCCGGAATACCGATGTAACCACCGACAACAGCTAAGGCACCGAGCACCATCAGCGGAATAGTAATGGTATAGGGAGACTCAGGGATATGATCTTTGGCTCGCGCATCGGTTTTCTGCTCGCCGAAGAAGGTCATAAAGACCAGACGGAACATGTAGAAGGCCGTCATAGCTGCTGCTGCTGCACCAACTACCCAAAGTAACCAGTGACCACGAGTTGAACCGAAGGACCACCAGAGGATTTCATCTTTGGAGAAAAACGCTGAAAACAGCGGAACACCGGAGATGGCTATGGTGGATACCAGGAAAGTGATGAAAGTAATCGGCATCTTCTTACGCAGACCACCCATATTCCGCATGTCCTGCGGATCGTCATGCAGATGTGCATGATGATAGGCATGATGCAAGCCGTGAATAACGGAACCGGAACCAAGGAACAGACAAGCCTTGAAGAAAGCGTGCGTCATCAGATGGAAAATACCGGCAGAGAATGCACCGACACCCATGGCCATAAACATATAGCCCAACTGGGAAACCGTCGAGTAGGCCAGAACCCGCTTTATGTCGTTCTGCGCAAGACCGATAGTCGCAGCAAAGAAAGCGGTTGCCGCACCGACGATTGCAACAGTCATCATGGTCGCAGGCGCCATAGCGAAAAGGATATTCATCCGGCCGATCATGTAGACACCGGCAGTAACCATGGTAGCAGCATGGATCAATGCAGATACCGGGGTCGGACCTTCCATCGCATCCGGCAACCAGGTGAATAGTGGAATCTGTGCTGACTTACCACAAGCGCCGAGGAAAAAGCAGAGCGTTACAACCGTAACAATAAGTCCGCCACTCTCCAGCAAATGGGCATTCTCAGCTATCTCGACGAAATTAAAGGTCCAGACGCCCTTGCTCCCAAGCGTCCAGTACAAAACAAACAGACCGCAAAGGAAGCCGAAGTCACCAATACGGTTGACAACAAAAGCCTTCTTAGCTGCATCACCCGCACTCTTTTTATCGATGTAATAACCGATCAACAGGTAAGAACAAAGACCGACACCTTCCCAGCCGACAAACATCACCAGCGCATTGCTGCCGAGAACCAGCATCAGCATGGCAAAAGCGAACAGGTTCATGTAGCTGAAGAAGCGATAGTAGCCCACATCACCGTGCATGTAACCGATTGAGTAGAGGTGGATCAGGGCACCGACACCGGTTACCACCAGAATCATTACCGCCGACAACGGATCAAGCAGAAAACCCCAATCAATTTGCAGATCCCCGACAGACATCCAGGAGAAAAGAACAATTTCATGAGTTTTTACATTATCACCCAGCAGCCGGAAGAAATTCTGGCAAGCGACTAAGAAGGAAAAGAACACCAGCAGCGTTGCCAGCCCGCCAATTACCTTTTCATTCTTGATCCTCTTGCCGAACAGGCCGTTGATGATCGACCCTAGCAGCGGGAAGAATGGGATGAGCCACAGATTACTGTACATCAAACTCTCCTATTAGCTGAAACATCCGAAAAGCGGATAACATCACCACTTAAGCATATTGAAATCGTCAACATCGACCGATTCTTTATTTTTAAAGAATGCAATTATCAATGCCAGGCCGACAGCAGCTTCCGCCGCCGCAACCGTCATGACAAAAAAGACAAAGATCTGACCGTCCATATTGCCGACATGCCTCGACAAGGCAATAAAGGTCAGATTGACGGAGTTGAGCATCACCTCGATACACATGAAGATGACAATGGCATTCTTCCTGGTCAGCACACCGAAGATACCGATACAGAACAGGATGGCGCTCAACAACAGGTAATGATGTACGCTAATCATGATATCTATCTCCCAACCATTACTCAGTTAAACATCGCGCTTCGAGATGATGACAGCACCAACGATGGCAACCAGCAACAGAATCGAAGCAATTTCGAAGGGAAGCAAGAAATCAGTGAACATGGCTTTACCGATTAACTCAGTATGTCCGTAGCTCTTGATCAACTCGCTGGTTACCTCTCCACCAGTTCCCGAAACGTCACCTCGACGAAGGAAAGCATTGGTAAGCAGTAACATCAACGCTGCCAGCACGCCACCTGCAGCCATCCCGCGGGAATTCGAGCTTTTTCCTATACTACCCAGATTGAGCAGCATGATAACAAAGATCACCAGAACCATAATAGCGCCGGCATAAACCATAATCTGAATGGCTGCCATGAAGGGACATTCCAACATGATGTACAGCACCGCCAGGCAGATGAAGGTCGAGACCAGGTTCAATGCACTGTTGATCGGGTTACGGCATTTTATTACAAAAATCGCCGAAACAATCGCAACCAGTGCAGTGAGATAAAAAAGAATGGCTTCCATGATTATGCAGCTCCTTCTTACGACTTGAGAAGACGTTCCTTATCGAAGTTAAAATCTTCCCGTTTGAAATCGGCCAGTTCATAAGCAGCGGTCATCTCTATTGCTTCAACCGGACAAGCTTCAACACAGTAGCCGCAAAAGATACAACGCAGCAGGTCGATTTCGTATACCCTCGGATACTTTTCACCCTCTTCGTTCTCTGCCGACTCAACAGTGATACATTTTGCCGGACATACGGTCGGACAGAGATAGCAGGCGACACATTTCTCGCGATGCTGGGTCGGAACCAATCGGTGCAAACCACGGAAACGGGGTGCTATTTCCAATCTCTCTTTCGGGTACTGCACCGTTGTGGTATTCCCAGGCAACAGGTGCTTCAGTGTAATACCTAAGCCTTTGGCTAGCTCTTTAAACATATCTATCCTCTATCTACGCAACGTGTGATTACTGCCAGAGAAGGACTGCAAATCCTGTTACCAAGACATTTGCAAGCGCCAAGGGAAGCATAATTTTCCAACCCAAGAACATCAACTGGTCGTAACGGAGACGCGGGAAAGTCGCCCGAATCCAGATAAAGACGAACATGAATGCGAAGACCTTGAACAGGAAGTTCATCCAGCTGAAGAACGGTCCGTCCCATCCACCAAGAAACAATGTTGCACCGATCGCTGAAATAGTAATCATATTGGCATACTCACCCATGAAGAACAGAGCGTACTTCATAGAGGAATATTCGGTACAGAAACCGGAGACCAACTCAGTTTCAGCTTCTGGAAGGTCAAATGGAGTCCGGTTAATTTCAGCTAAGGAACTGATAAAAAACAGTCCGAATGCCAGTGGCTGCGTAAATATATACCAGTTGTGAA
>JAUVAJ010000064.1 GCA_030591795.1 Desulfuromonadales bacterium
ACAAAAGGACTTACAGCCACTTAGGCCGTAAGTCCTTTTTTTGTTTTTGTCTAATAATAAATAGTTTTGGCAATGGGGAATACTGGGCAGCTTACGAATTCAACACAACTTTTGGGACATCGTCATTTTGATTTATTTGCAAATTTGACTCATAATATCACAGGTGTTAGTGTGACTGCACTTGAAGTCATGGCGCGTTCTTCTTCCGAACGAACTGACCATAGACCCGCAAACGAGGTGGACCGCAACAACCCTTGGTGGTTTCGGGACGAACCCTCACTCTTTGGGGCAGCACTGGCTCATAGCGATCCGCTTTGAGATCGGGTGCGGGTGGCCCTACCTCTTACCATAATCAATCAATCGTCATCTTCAGACCTCTGTTGTCTGACTATTCCTGTTTTTTTAATGCGGTGTTCCGTCGTCGTTTGTTCATCCTTGCCTACCGCAAGCGTAAACATAAAGATGCGTTACGTCGTAAGCGCAAACGTTTGCGAAAACTGAAGCGTCTCAATTATGAATCACTGCTTATCCAAGGATAAATATTATGAGTAAAACAACCGCCGCTAAAGACACTATCGACTGGATGAGCCTTGACTGGCATCACGAGTTGAAAAACAACATCAAGAGTGTCGCGGAATTAATGAGTGTTTTGCCGTTGACCGCCGCCGAAGAGCGCGACCTGCGGCAGGTGGTCGATGTCCACCCAATGAATATTCCCCGCTACTATCTCGATCTGATCGACCCGACCGACCCGGACGATCCAATCCGTAAGTTGGCGGTGCCTGCCACAGAGGAACTGATCGTCGCCGGGGCCATGGGGGAAACGACCCCCGATCCTTACGGTGACGACAAGCACGACAAGGGCAATGGTATTCTCCATAAATACTCATATACCGCCCTGGTAGTGGCGACCGAATATTGCTCGATGTACTGCCGCCACTGTTTCCGTAAACGCATGGTCGGTTTGCCGAATAATCAGACGGTTGAAAACTTCCGTAACGCTGCTGAATATATTGCCGCACACCCGGAAATATCAAATGTTGTGATTTCCGGCGGCGATCCGTTGCTGCTGCCGACCGATGTGATTCGGCAGATGCTCGATGCTCTTAAAGATATTCCGCACCTTAACTTTGTCCGTATCGGTTCACGGGCACCAGTCGTCTATCCAATGCGATTTGCCGATGACGAACTGCTGCGTGTGCTTAACGAGTTTAATCGCAACAAAACATTGCAGGTTCCGACCCATTTCAATCATCCGAATGAGATCACCCCGGAAGCGGCGGAAGCGGTGAAACGCCTCTGCGAAGCGGGAATAACGGTTAACAACCAAGCCGTTCTTTTGCGTGGAGTCAACGACAATGAGAAAACTTTAGTCGAGCTGATGAACGGCCTTATGCGCATCGGGGTCAATCCGTACTATCTATATCAGTGCATGCCAGTGGCACGAGTTCGCCATCATTTCCAGGTTCCACTCAAAGAAGGGATAGATATTATTGATAATGCGCGCCGCAAGATGGATGGATATGCCAAGCGATTCAAATTTATTATCGGTCATGATATAGGAAAGCTTGAAATATGCGGACGCAGCGGTAACAAAATGATCTTAAAACAAATCCATGCCCGCCAGGAGACACCGGAAGAAGCTTCTCGTTTACTCGCATACGAATTGACTGATGATGGCGGGTGGTTGGATGATTTTGAGGAAATAACATTGTAGTGATTCGAAGCTGTAGTCTTAAAATTCACAATTTATCTGACACGAAAAATGGTCGAGTCTCCTCTTGACTCATGTAGCCAGTTTTTGATATTTGAAAGTTAGGTTTTCGACTTATATCATGGGATACTTCAAGAGTATCTCTCTCTGTGTCCACAATAATGCCTAAACATCCTTCCTCTACCACCTAACGCTATATGTATTGCATCGTATGTAATACATAAATTCATTGACTGCCATATTTGCATTGTATATAGTGCATCTATGTTATTCGAAATCGGTAAACAGATCCGTCTAGAACGCAAAAAGCGTAAGCTGTCTCAATCCAGATTGGGAGAATTGCTGGGCATGAGCAGGACAACGATCGGTCAGATTGAGAATGGGACGGTTCAAGACGTTGGTGTCCGAAAACTGATCCGTATCCTTGAAGTGCTCGGTCTGGAGCTTAAAATTCGGATGGCTGGATTGCCGCCGACCCTTGATGAGCTGCGAGAAGAGGATGACCTATTATGAGAGTCACAAGGGCATTAAGGGCATGGATAGACGGTGCCTCAATCGGCTCTTTAGCGCAGGAGGGTAGGCGAAACTATGTTTTCGGCTACGACAAGGAAGTGGCCGAAGTGGTATCTCTCACCATGCCGGTGCGGCTGGAAAGCTGGGTCAGTCCTGAACTTCATCCGGTTTTTCAGATGAACTTGCCGGAAGGAGCCCTGTTGGAGGCAATTCGTCGGGCCATTGCGAAGATAATTGGTGATGACGATCTTGCTATTTTGCAGGCAACAGGCGGTAATCAGATCGGCAGAAATAGTTTTGCCTCCATTGAGGAAGGTGCGCCAACGGGTAATGTGGAAAAAGAGTCACTTGAAAGTATCCTTACTTACCCTGATACCAAGGATTTGTTTCACGAACTGATTAATCGCTATGCAGTTCGCTCGGGTGTGTCCGGCGTGCAGCCTAAAGTTTTACTTGACGCAACCGAAAGAGGCACCTTGTCTTCTGCCGGTTATATTGTGAAAACCTGGGGCGAGGATTTTCCCCAGTTGGCAGCTAATGAATATTTTTGTATGACAGCCGCCAAGGCTGCGGGTCTCAGCGTGTCTGAATTCCATTTAGCTGACAACGGCGGCCTTTTTGTCATGAAACGGTTCGACCGAACAACGGATGGCAGTCCTATGGGGTTTGAGGATATGTGTAGTCTTCAGGCGCTGGGGACGGCCCAGAAATATCAGGGAAGCTATGAGCGGGTTGCAAAAAGTCTGACGAATTTTGTCTCCGGGGAAAATCTGCCGACTGCCCGGCGGCAATTCTTTTCCACTATTGTACTTTCATCGATGGTGCGAAATGGTGATGCGCATTTGAAAAACTTTGGCGTCCTTTATCCTTCTGCACAGGGTAAAGTAACAATGGCTCCTGTTTATGATGTTGTCACCACGACAGCATATGTAAATAACGATGTGCCGGCACTCACTTTGGCCGGGACCAAAAAATGGTGGTCACGCAAAATGCTGGAGAGTTTTGCGATCAATCACTTGTCTATGACCAAGCGTGATATTGATGAGACTATTGAGTGTCTGGCAAATGCGGTAATGCAGACCAGGCAGATGATCCCGGGATATATTTCTGATCACCCTGAGTTTCGTGAGGTAGGGGAAAGTATGATGTCGATCTGGGAGGAAGGGCTTGCTGACAGTCTAATCAGCAGAGCTAATTAATGGTAAAGTGAAGAAAAATTTTGAGCCTCTTTCAGGGGCACTTTCGAACCAGATCTGGCCATTGTGGAGTTCGATGATGTTTTTGACGAAATAGAGGCCAATACCGAGGCCTTTGATTGTAGTATCGTCAGGATTGGCCCGGTAGTATTTTTGGAAAATATTCTTTTGTTGTTCAGGGTTCATGCCGATACCTTCATCCGTGATGGTTACTTGATATTTTCCTTCAACCTGTTCACCTTTGATTTCAATCTGACTATTCTCGAAGGAGTATTTCACAGCATTGCTAATCAAGTTCTCAAAGATCTGATACAACCTGTTGTGGTCGGCGTAAACTTCTGCTTGTTCATTTTCAAACGCGATGTTGATCAGGCGGGGTTGCTCGCTCCATTGCTGCTGTTGCACCACCTTATGGGCAATGTCCGCAATTTTTACCGGTGAACACTTAATGTGAATAAGGCGACCCGACTCGAGCCGGCTGGCATCAAGAAATTCATCAATGATCCGGTCGAGCACAGCTGCTTTATCGTTAATATTTTTCAGACCATCATTTATTGCTTCTTTATTGAGGCTGTCACTATTCAGCAGTAACTCCGAGTAGCCGCAGATAACTGTTAACGGTGTGCGCAGCTCATGCACGGCTGTGGCGATAAACTCGTCTTTAAGTTTGTGGTTTTCCCGAAGCTTTTTTTCAGCAGCCTTGCGTTCTTCAACTTCTTTGGCAATCCTTACGATGCTTTCTCTGTTTCTGCGATCATATTTGTGCAGCACAAAAATGATGAGACAACTTAAAATTATAACTACCAGTATGAGTATTGTTTGAATGGTTTTGTGCGTTCTGAATTCAATCCTGATTTTTGCCTGCAACAGGGTTTCAACGTGGTCGATCTGATTTATAAAAGAGATAAAAACGCCATCGTAATTCTGGTCGATTTCTGTTCCAACTCCGGAGGTTTCATACGCTGAATATCGCTGGGCAGTCAACGTCCTGAAGGTTTTTAGCTCATTTGCCACCAACATAACTTCGTCTCTTAACCGAGTGTCTTCAAGCGGCAGGAACGTCCTTTTAGATTTTTTGCCACCGTCAAGCATGGCCTGGGTATACCAGATAGCTTGATCAATATGCGAAGTTATGGTTTCGATTTTTTCGTGCAGGTCACCTGAAATAATTTCTTCGAACCAGAGGTGAGCAGTTGTCGCCTCGAGTTTGATTTCCATAGCGGCATCAACCAGTGGAACATACTTGTTGATCATCCTGTCGCTCATAAAAAAGGAATAGATCATCGCCGCAAGGATGAATAAAGACACAATACTTAGCAGGATGTATTTTCCAGTGTGATCCATTGTAAGTGAGACTCTCCCGGGGTGTTGTGTTCCTCGACCTGTCAACCTTTTCAGTTTACCAAGCTGTGCAACAAATACGAAACACTCTCTCCACTACCTGCTCGTTAGCATTATATCTGCTGAAGAATTGAAGTCGGATTAACAGGCTATTTAACGAAATTACCACATTTATTATATTTTTTTAATTTAAATGTTTGACAACGGGTCGTGTTGGATTATAATTTTTTAACTTAAAGTCCGACAAAGCCAAGCCCTTCGTGAGTTGGGTGCGGAAAGCCGTGGATCTTCTCCATTTGTTACAACCGGAAGACGGCCAGGCTGCCGAAGATTTTATATTTTGGGTAGCATTGGTGCGTCTTTGTTTTTTGGCATGTAACAGGTAGCAGGAGGATCTTATGTGGAAATTGGCAGGTTCTTTATCGGCAGCCGCAGCTTTTGTTATGTTTAACCTTTTACCAGCCTACGCTGTGCACAATGAAGGCCCCGGCCTGGTTGAGACGCCTCTGATCACCCAGACCCTGGAGCGGGTCGGTGTGGTCAGCCTCTGGAACACAGGTGAGAAGCTTCACCTGCATGTCAGCCCGGCAGAGTTCATGCACCTCGAAAACATCCATATCTATGTAGGTGCAGAAGAGGTTCCTGCCACCAAGAAGGGCAACCTGATCCCCGGTAAGTTTAATTACAAGAACGAAAGCCCCGAGTCAGGAGACTACGTACTGGTTCTAGACCTTGCAGATGACCTGGGTTTCATGTGGGGTGAACCTTACGCTGATCTGCGAATTCAGAACATTGCCGTTCATGTCAGCATGATCGAGGTGGACGAGGACGGGTCAGTTGTCTGCGGTGGCGGCGCGGCCTGGGCCTATTCCGGCGAAGGTTCTTCAATGGAAGAAGGTCTATACGACGACGAGGACTTAACTGATTTTGAAGGCGTCGGCAAAGGCTGGTGGTTCAGTTATATGTTGGCGCATCCGAATCGCGGTCATTTTATCGATTCCCCGGTCGGTGGTCTGAGTTTCAGTACGCCGACAAATGCCGGGAAGACTGATCCGACAGGCGCATTCGATTTCTTCCCCGGTGAGTGGGTCAGATTGGCGATCGGTAAATATTCAATCGGCAGTACGGTTGCCGCCCACAAAATTTCGCCGCTCGATCTGTTCGAGATGGCCGACAGTGATGATCCCGAAGTTATCAATATGGCCCGGCTGCTGCAAAGTCTTGATGTGGATGCCGAGCCGAAGGGCGGGATCGTTATAAGCTCAGCGACCGTTGCTGTATTTGAAGCTGCTATGGCCAGGCTCGGTCTCGATTATCTGGATTTCTACAACAGTGAGCAGATAGAGGAAATAATCTTCGAAAGCATTACCCTCGGCTATGATGCGGGGCTTATGTTGGTAGCGGTGTCGGCAGAGGATGCCAAGGCTAACCTGGATGAAGCCTTGAGTGCCGCGATGTTCCGCAAAAACGTGTCCAAGAGCCCTACTTTGGCGAGTTCTAAAGCCAAGCTGAATGTAATGGGCGTCTGGTTCCCGGCCATGAAGGCTAACGGTGAGCCGGCAACGATTGAATATTTCGATGAGGACGGTGCACCAATTCGCACGGCAGACAGCGCCAAACCTCTGGTCATTACTTATACTGACGCAGACGAAACCACCGGCGCGCACGATATTTTTGCCGCAGTATCACTTGATGATGGCAATACATGGAAGCGCAAGAACCTCTCACGCATGGCCGATCGATCATCGTTTACGCTGGCATCCGGTTACGAATATCCGGGACACAGCAAAAAACCGGTCTTCCAGGTCAAAGGCAACAAAATTCTTATTTCCTGGACCAGTAAATTTGCCAGTGGCGGTAAGCCACGCTACGCGATTCAAACCTGTCCGGAGCTTGAACCCGGATGCACCGTTTGCAATGGCTATGACGACAAGGAGATTTGTGGCCCTGACTACACCTATGATGATCCGTACTATGCTGACGACATCTGGGGTGTCAGTGGACCGCAACGCTCTGTCGACTATACTGACCAGGGTTTCCCCGAAGTCGGTGAGGTTCCCTACAGCGCGGTCTGGGTGGCCCGGGGGATTATTGCCACCGCCGGCGACCTGAGCAAGGGGATCGGCGACTATGTAGGTGACATTGTCTGGTTCAAGCCGGAGCGTTTGACCTCCGGGCGGCGTGATGCCAATCAGGTGTTTATGGGTGGTGCCGATGGCGCCGGTTTCGCTATCTCCTGGCAGGAGGACCCTGGTGGACTGCGTCCGGGTGAGGCAAAAGGACCAGGCCCGGGCTGGGGTGGTGCTACCACCAACCACAAGACCGATATCTGGTACAGCTACATAACCTGGGGCGACTTTGCCAAGGCGGACCCTAACTTTGTCTCCGGTGGCGACCCTGAGCATGACGACCCTGATTTCGTCGGCAGACTCAAAGCGCTGGTACTGATGTCGTTACCGGTGAGACTTTCCGATAACGATGTCGTCAACACCGATAATATGTGGGTTGAACTGAATGCCAACGGCCTGCCGGTGCTTGATGGGGAAGGTAATCTAATCCCGATGCTGAATCCCGACACCAGCTCGGACGATAGTGACGGATCCCACCGTTACGGTTATATGCTGGATGGTCTCTGGGATTGGGACGGAAACCTTTATTATGAAGGCGGCACAGCCGATGGCTGGGTCGAGGGAGACGGTACCCTCTACAACTTTACCAACCAGCAGGGCGAAACGAAGATAGTAGTAAACACCAATGATGGCCGGGCCCTCGATGGCAATACCGGTGCTTCCCGACCTAACCTGTTCTTGCAGACTTACACCATGCCGGACGGGATCACCAAGAGTGCCTGGGCCATTATGGCCTATGAAGAGTCCAAGGGTGTTGGCCTCGGCCCGGATGAGGACGCCGGTGACACAGGCGGTGATCCGCTGGATGATGGCAGCGGTTATGATCCGTATGTTACTTTCCCCGATGAAGGTAAAAACGCTATCTATCACAGTTTCGATTTCCAGAACCCGGATATGGTTAGTGCCGGTACCACCATAAACTTCCCGGAAACCGATGCTGACGGCAACCTGCTTTATGCTGTTGGGGCTCCATGTCTCGGTTCAGATGAAAACGGGGAATGTATTCCGAACCCGGACTCAGGGGTCGAACTGACCGATTGGAAGGGTGTGCCGATCCTGGCTTATGAAAATGCCAGACGACCACGCTTTATCC
>JAUVAJ010000220.1 GCA_030591795.1 Desulfuromonadales bacterium
AGGATGTGTAACGCCATTCTTGTTTTTTTTGACCATGCGAAGAAAAACTAAACCGTCGGGGCTCGGCCTGACAAGCGCCTTACTTTTTGTCTAAGCGCCAACAAAAAGTAAGGAACACGATGGGTGGGCATCTCTATCTTTGCAGTGGGGCAGGTTTTAACAGCTAACTGTGAATTGATCCGGGCTCGTGCGGAGCCCTTTCTACAGATGGCTACTGGAAGGAAAGGAATTGTCATTTCGAATACGCCTTCGCCTTGGCGAAGGCTCACGGTCGAGATGACAGACCATGCAAACTAGAGGGGGCCGAATACATAGGCCCCGCCTTACAATCTACAAACAACGTCTCTAAATTGTCAGGTGGTAAAAGTCAGCTAAAGAACACACATCTCCTCATTCGAAAAAGTAATATGCTTCACCCCATCCTCTGCCAACCAGAAAGTATTCTCAATACCAACAGCACCAAGCCCGGCAAAAACCGCTTTCGGCTCAAATGCAAATGTCATATTCTCCTTCATCTCATAATCTTGAAACCCCCGGGCGATAAACGGATACTCATCCATTTCAACCCCAATGCCGTGACCGATAAATGAAACCTGGGCCCCGGCGTTACCCATAAAATGATCCTGGTATCCCATATCACACGCCAACGCCAGGCAGTCATCGTAAATCGCGCCCCAGGTTACACCTGGCCGCGCTATCTCCTTGAGCCGATTCTGAATCCTGTACATGTCTTCGTAGGCGCGCATTAACTTATCGGGCAACTCACCAATGCAAAACATCCTGGTTTGATCGACCAGATAACCATCGAAAGCGGCGGCGAAATCGACAGTGATCGGCTCATTTTCCTGAATAGTCTTGTAGCTGACACCTTGGCCAAACGATGGGTTAAGCCCCAATCCGCCGAGTGGTGTATTGACATACGCCGGAACAGCGCTATCTGCTCCAGAAAAAACATGGCCATAAAACAGCTCGGAGTTAAAGCCACGCATCCGGGTGACCCCCTGATGCCCATCCTTACGGGCAACGAATTCAATTTCTGCTGCTACTTCGAGATCGGTGATACCGGGACGAATCACTTCCTTCGCCCGGTTGTAAACCTTATCCATCTGCAGGGCGGCATCTTTCATAATATTGATTTCGTACTGTGACTTGACGGCGCGTACTGTACGAATCAGCGGCGTGGCATCAACAATCTCACATGCACCGAGTGCTGACTTGAGCCGATTGTAAAATGCCACCGGCAGAACATCCAACTCCATACCGACCTTTTCAGGCGCCGGAATATTAAATTCAGACAGGATACCAGGAATGTCGCGCGGACTCTTCAGAGGAACAATTTCCTTCAAGCCAGACTCCATTCTGGCCCGCTGTAAGTCCTTGCGCACCATATAGACCGGCTCACCTTCAATCGGGACACAGAGAATCCCCTGTTGAACAGTGCCAGTGAAGTAAAAAAGATCAGCATTCTGGGCCATTAGCACCAGATCGAGACCTGTAGACTGCATTTCACGTTGCAGGTTTTCAAAGCGAGCTGTTAATTCAGTCGTAGGCGTTATTCTCATCAGAGCATCCTCACTTGGTTCATTTGCAACACAGACTACAACCATGTAACCTATTGTTTTTACGTGAATTTACCATACATGTACATAGTCTGCGATTAACGATAAATAAATTAATTTATAAAAAATAAATCCTGTTTTTGCACATACAACTAACAGCATATTACAATAATAATTGAAACCAATCAGGTAGTGATTGTTTTTTAGGCAAGTTGCCAGCAGTGTGGTTTCAACCGGCCTTTTGATTTCAAACCAATTGTTTTCCACACCTCTGTCCACAGAAATTGTGGACGCAGAATTCGCATAAACAGTAAAATTCTATTATAAAAACTGTGCCGATTTTTTTCAAAAAGAAATAAAAAATTTCGGGTGACGAGATCGTCACCTGTCGTGACTAATAGAGAGTATTTTTACTTGACAAACATGCAGATCAAAAGTCGTATATTTAGAACTTGCAGCAGGGCTTTGATCAATGAAAACGAATTTTACGAACCCACGAACATTCCGATAAGGCCCGGACCAGATCATCACGCGAATTTTCTGTGTACTGCGCAACAACAAAATCGTAGCGAACTTCACTTGCCAACAGATCTTTCTCGAAACCGAAATTAACGATGCGGAGCGATTGCTGCGCCAGGCACTGCTCAAGCTCAGACAAACTATCGTCTGTATCATCACATGTAATAATTAGAGTGCGATATTGATCAGAACGAAACATGCGCTCGGCGCGCTTGAGAAACAGTAGATTGAACAATGCCAGGATAGTCACAAATATTGCCGGAGCATACAGACCTACACCGACGGCCATGCCAATACCGGCCGCCACCCATAGGCAGGCCGCCGTGGTCAAGCCACGCACCGCATGACCATCCTTGATAATTGCCCCGGCTCCGAGGAAACCTATCCCGGTGACGATTTGTGCTGCCACCCGACCTGGGTCGATGCGTACGACCGATTCAACGTCAAGCATACCGTATTTCAGGTAATACGCCTCTGAAACCACCATCATCAGGCAAGCCCCGACCGTCACCAGCAGATGCGTCCGGAAACCGGCCGGCCGACCGTGAATTTCTCTTTCAATACCGATCAAACCACCGAGGGTCGCAGCGAGAACCAGTCGCCATAAAACCTGCAAATCCCCGGATGAATCAAGGAACAGCGCAAGCCAATCCATACAGCCTCCTTACCCGCCGCAGTCGCCGGTACTCCCCTGCAATGTGGCCAGAGCATGTGGCAGAGCCGGCAAAATCGCTTCCAGATTTTCCCGTGAAGCTTTTTCACTGCCGGGAAGATTAACGATCAGGGTCTGTTTGCAGATACCGGCAATGCCGCGTGACAGCATCGCATGCGGAGTTTTTTGCAGCCCGGCCAGGCGCATCGCTTCAGCGATTCCCGGCACCAGGCGATCGACAACATTACGGGTCGCTTCAGGCGTCGTATCGCGTGGCGTCAGACCGGTTCCGCCGGTAGTCAGAATCAGGTCAAGTCCCTGCTCAGACCATCGCTTGAGGAGCTGTTCTATCTGCGCCTGCTCATCTGGTAGAATATCAGTGTGAGTCACATTGCCGATCTCGGCAACAAGTCGGCAGATCTGGGGGCCACTGGTATCGACCCGCTCGCCAACCGACCCTTTGTCGGACAAGGTCAGGACGCCAATCGTGCATTGTCTGTGGCCAGCTTCTGTAGTCATAAATCAACCACCTCTTTTCTCTTTCATCATTATGATACGCTTGGCATTGTTGGCCAGCACAGCTGATATATCCTTGCTTTTGGCTAAATCCTTGAGATCTTTCATTGAAAGAATAGACATGAAACGCAGCGCCTTATTGATCGGTGTACGGGGATGCCGCAACAAAGCTACTTTCATCGCATAGCTCTTCAACCAATCCTTATTGAGCAAGATGATACGGATCAACTCATCACTCGTGGTTTTACTCTTGGCAATGAATAGCACTTCACCCTCGGTGATACGCGGATTTTTCAACACAGCTGCGGAGACCAGTTTATTGGAATCACGAAGCAGTAGTGTGCGCCATTCCTTATCGCCAGTAAACGCCATCTTGATCTTTTCTGCGACACCTAGATCGAGGGCCTGCTGATACTTGGATTTAGTCCCCTCATCTTCCTCTTCAATTTCACCAAACTCTTCATCAGTTTCGGATGTCTCCTTCTTAGCAGGTTCCTCGCTCCTTGGTTCATCCGACACTTTGTCTGCATCCGGATCGACCCAACCGAGACGAAACTTCAACGCCTTGTCGGCTTTGGCATTATTGATAATAGCGTCAACCAACTTAGGTGAAGTTGTGATTCGCTGGCTGTTTTCAGCGATCATCGACAGAATAGGCCCGTCACAATGTTTTGCACAATGCAGAAAAGTCGCATCGCTCACAGCCGGATTCTGCAAGGCAAGCTCAATCAACCTTTGCTCCGTAATCCGTTCGCGAACCAGAAAATGCAAGATTTGCGGATTCGCTGCCGGATCGGCAACAACCGGCTCAAGCAGCGAGATCGGTAACTCATGCAGCGAGGCGCGAGCCAAACTTTTCAATTCCGGATC
>JAUVAJ010000125.1 GCA_030591795.1 Desulfuromonadales bacterium
ATAATCATCTACATGTCAAATAAAAGCTAAATATACGGAGAGGAGCAAAGAGATAACAATAAGGAGACAAAAGGGCATGGCAGATAATCACACCAGAACCAAGGCTAAAGCATTTCTTCCGCGGTTAGCAATTCCGCAAGTAAAGCCCCTTCCCCGCCTTGATTGGCTGGCGCTTTCACCCAGACCACCACGAAGCGTCGGCCCGGCCCGGACAGATAGGCTTCAACCAACGGCCTGACAACCGGACCAGACGTCGAATGTACGCCTTTGCCGGTTACAATCCGCACAAACCGGCAACCGTGAAAAACCGCATTTTCCAGAAACCATCCAACTTTTCTGTCGACTTCAGCA
Organism: Desulfuromonadales bacterium; assembly: GCA_030591795.1. The sequence goes on from JAUVAJ010000125.1 coordinate 352, forward strand.
GCAGCAACACCATGTAGATCCAGTGTAGCCTCCGGCTCGCCCATCTTTCGGGCCGCTTTGCGCATCTGCCGCCGCGAACCGCCTTGCAGCGGATCGGCAGCCGATTGTTGCATAGGTTCGCTCGTTATGGAAGATACTGACCGGCCAGTTGTAGACATCTCCAAAACATCATCCTGCTCAGTCCGATGCACACCTAGTTGGCCCATCGCCTGGTCAAACAGCTCATCCGCATCCATCGGCTCTGGGGTCGGCTCATGGATAGGCTCCGGCTCAGTATCTTTGGGTAGTTGCTTCTTTTCGACTGAAGCTTTTTGCTGACCGGAAACAGACAACCCCTTCAGTCCACTGAAGGGGTTGTTAAAAGAGTCTGATTTGTTCTTGTCTTTCTTAGCCATCGGTCTTTAACGGCGGACGATAGTCTTGCGCCGACCGGTCATGGCCTTGGTCTGCTTCTTGATGATCGCACCCTGCTTTTCCAGGTGGAATTGATACCAGAGATCACCATAAACCTGCATCTTCATCCTGCGACCATCTTTGAGGGCAGCGATGTTGGCTGTCATGTTTTCATGGTCCTTGATCTTTTTCAGACCTTTTTCCAGGGTGCTGATCGCTTTCTCTTTCTCACCGGATTTATTGAGACAGAAGGCATACAGTTCCCAGAGCGCCGGCTCTTTTCTGGTGCCGACCACTGCTTTATCGAAAGTCTCAATCATCTTGCCGTTTTTGTGCTTATGCATATAGCATATTGCCAGCATCCCCATGCCACTCCAATGCCGGGTAAACCCGTGCTGCAGGTACTCGAAGGCCTTGGTAAAATCACGTTTCAGATAATAGATCGTACCGATCTGCGAATTGGTCATCGCCTTGTGATAAAAGAGCCATTTACCGTAGGAGTTTGTCCCTTCGAGCGTTTTGATAGCCTTTTCAATTCGGTTAGCCATCATATCCCGCTGCACAATCTCCATGGTGGTCTGAATTTTCTTGGTCAGTACCCGGTACATCAAATAATAGGTAGCGATAGTGACCAGAAGTCCGGCAGTGATGGTATATGCGAGGGCCAAACCAACGGCAAAATGCAGACCCAGGCCAGCAAGAGCTCCGGCAGCCAAGGCGATAAATAGAGTAAGCATGGTTATGAAAATCCCTTTCAATCAATTTTGAGCGGTGAGTTTAGCAACCCGGGCAGTAAAAGTCAAAGCGAATACCGACCATGCGGCGGGTCACTAAAAAAGGGCGATCCCGTAGCGGAATCGCCCCTCTTCATACAACAGATAACTCTTATTTAGAGCTTCGGCCCAGCCTGCGTAAAGTCGAAATCGTCGCCAGACTGTATATACTTTTTAAAGTTCTCAATAAACATGCCGGCCAATTTATTGGCTGTGGTATCAAAGGCATCCTTATCGGCCCAGGCATTACGTGGATTAAGAATATTCGACTCAACGCCCGGAAGAGCTTTGGGAATTTTCAGGCGGAACCACGGAGTCAGATCAAACTCCATCTTTTCAATGCTGCCATCAAGGATCGCATTAACGCAGGCGCGGGTCGCCTTAATACTCATCCGCTTGCCAACACCGTAGCCGCCACCGGCCCAACCGGTGTTGACCAGATAGGCATTTACCCCATGCTTATCCAGCTTTTCGCCGAGCAGTTTGGCATAGGCGGTCGGATGTAGCGGCAAAAAGGCCTCGCCGAAACAGGCTGAGAAGGTCGCTTGCGGTTCGGTCACACCCCGCTCGGTTCCGGCAACCTTAGCCGTGTAACCCGAAAGGAAATAATACATCGCCTGTTCTTTGGTCAGCTTGGAGACCGGCGGTAGCACACCGAAAGCGTCACAAGTCAGGAAGATGATGTTCTTCGGTTGACCAGCTTTCAGGCTTGGCTCATGGTTCTCTATATGATCGATCGGATATGAAACACGAGTATTTTCAGTTTTTGCATCATCGTCAAAATCTATTACGCCGGCATCATTGGCGACCAGGTTCTCAAGCAGAGCGTCGCGCTTGATTGCGCCAAAAATCTCCGGCTCATTCTCCGCCGACAGGTTGATGCATTTAGCGTAACAACCACCTTCAAAGTTGAAGATGCCATCATCGTCCCAACCGTGCTCATCATCACCGATCAATTTACGGGTAGAGTCGGTCGAAAGAGTTGTCTTGCCGGTACCGGAGAGACCGAAGAAGAGACAAACATCGCCTTCCTTGCCAACGTTGGCGCTACAGTGCATGGAAAGAATCCCCTGCAACGGCAGCCAGTAGTTCATCATGGTGAAGATGCCTTTTTTCATCTCCCCGCCGTACCAGGTGCCACCGATAATTGCGATATTCTTTTCGATATTGAAAACTACGAATACTTCGGAATTGAGTCCATGCTTCTCCCAATTCTTATTGGTCAGGTTACTAGCGTTATATACGGTGAAGTTAGGCGCGAAGTCATCCAGAGCCTGACCTTCAGGGCGGATAAACATATTTTTGACGAAATGCGCCTGCCAGGCAAACTCGGTGATGAAACGAACCGACTTGCGTGTCTTATCGTTTGACCCGCAAAAGCCATCAGTTACGTAAATGTCTTTACCGGAAGTATATTCAATGACATCCGCATACAATTCGTCGAAAATCTCAGCGGAGACAGGTTTATTGATCTTGCCCCAGGCAATGTTGTCCGCCGAGGGAGCCTGCTGAACAAAATACTTGTCCTTGGGGGAGCGGCCGGTGAACTTGCCGGTGTCGATCATCATGGTTCCATTTTCTGAAACCTTGCCCTCATTGTTGCGGGACTCATGCTCAAACAGTTCGTCGAAGCTCAGGTTCTGGTACACCTTACCGACACTTTTCAGATTCAGAGTTTTGGCGTCCAACATTCTTCTCCTCTTTTTTGTTCATACGCCGGCTGTTTCGTCTACTACCCCTTGGGCAGCGTCACAGCAGGCACCTGTTTAACAAGTCTTCGCAGCGGCATCGGACAAGCCGAATTTTCAGGCCGGCGAAGCTCTCATTTCCCCTTGATTTTCAACGTAGAAAAAGAGGTGCAAGAGGACTTCGGAAAGGGACTCTAGCAAATTTAGCAATAATAAAAAAGTAAAAAAGCCCACATAAACGGGAAAGTTTGTTTCTCAGGTCATTCAAGGTTATTCTGATCATAAAATATTCAGCCATACATTAAAATCTATGGCATAAATTTAATACATTTCAGGCTGATTATTCGGGTAAAACCAGATGTTCAACCAGGCGATTAATACGTAGTCCAGACAACCCTTTGGGGAGATGTCGGTTTTGCAGAAATTGCGTGTTGCCGGCCTGAAACAGGGGCACAGTTGTCTGCGGCGTAGCCAACTTGAACACCTCATTGCAACCACCAGGACAGGGGCCATATTCACCCGGAGAGCGGACCGGACAATTCCGACTGGAAGTAACCATAGCGTACGGCAGATGCAGACTGCCGACCAGCGGTTCAGGTAACGGCGCAACACCTTGTAGAAGGTTATCGAGCTCCACCCGCTCAACACCTTGCTCTTCGAGAAACTTACGGCTCTCGGTCTGATACCAACGACCCTGACGAAAATAGTCAAGCTCCGCCTCTTGCAAATCCAGCTCAAGAATCCGCGGTCCCCTTTTTTGCCCGGACAGTACCCGCCCGGCAACAACAATTATCTTTTTAGAGAGTTGGCGCACCATCCGGATGGTTCCGAGGTCGGATGCAAGAATTTCATCGTTGACGCCGAGTAACGGCAAAATATCTTCGAGTTGCTTTTTGAACCGGGGTAAGAAGGCTTCATTTAAAACCGGGGTGGCGATTGTAATCGGCAACCCGGCCTGATGTGCAGTATGAATAGCTTTAATCAGGATGTCTGTAGCAGGAAAACGCCAGGGGCAAAATTCTGCACCAAAATAGAACCGGGACCAGTCACCAGAGGGGATAAAGTCAGCGTCAGAGAGGAAAACGGCCCGTTCCAAGTCAACCACTTTGTTCTGCCGTCCGGACAACCAGGGTCAATTTATCGCCCGGTTTTAGCATGTGTGACTTGGAAAGATTGTTCCAATCACGAATCTGGTGGGTCTCAACAAAAAACTGTCGGCCAATACCCCAGAGAGTGTCTCCAGATTTGACGTTATAAACAATTTTTCGTTCCGGCCCAGTCGGCTTGACCGCAGCTTTTTTTGGCTGTTTTTTTGCCGCCTTGGCGGAGACTACCATGCGTTGTCCTGGCCGGATTACATTCGTCCAGCCGAGACGGTTCCAGACCCGAAGTTGCTTCTGAGTAACACCGAAACGCCGGGAAATAGACCAGAGGCTGTCACCGCTGCGGACCGTATAGACCTGGCGCCGCGTCCGGATATAATCATCCTTCAACTCAGATACCGGCAGTTTCGTATACCCCTTTTTCAAGGGTAAAACCAGATCAGTCCCAACCCGCAAAGTCCGCGGGTTGCGGATTGAATTCAACGCCATGATATCGTTAACACGGATACCGTAGCGATGCGACAATGCCAGCAGGGTATCGCCTTGCTTGAGCCGATGATGTTTATAATTGGCCCGGTCTGATTTAGACAGCAACGCATACTGCTCAAGGAAGGTCTCCGACGTTCCGGCCGGAATTCGCAACCAGTATTCAGACACCCCGGGCGGAGTACACCAACGTTTCAACTCCGGGTTAAGTGTCTTGAGCTCTGAGTAAGCGGTGCCGGTCATCTTGGCAACGATCTCCAGATCGGTCACACTCGGAATCAGCACCTTTTCATAAGCGTACGGTTCCTGATAGGCAAGATCGGTGAAGCCGTACTTCTCAGGGTCGCTGGCGATGGTTAAGACCGCCAGCAACTTAGGTAAATAATTCTTGGTCTCGGCCTGCAGGTATTTACCCCGGCTGAGCTCCCAGAAATCACGAGTTTTATAGCGACGGATTGCACCGCGAATCTTGCCCGGCCCGGCATTGTAGGAGGCGACCGCCAGATACCACTCACCATCAAACTGCCGATGCAGATCGGTCAGGTATGTAACCGCTCCCCGGGTCGATTTTTCAAAGTCACGGCGCTCATCCAGCCACCAGGTCTGCTTCAACCCAACCATCCTGCCGGTGCTGCCGATAAACTGCCACGGCCCTACAGCGTGTGCCCAACTGTAGGCGCGGGTGTTCAAACCGGATTCGACCAGGGCGAGATAAGCGAGATCCTCAGGCAACCCTCCTTCGGCGAAGATCTCCCGCATCTGCGGCAAAAACCGACTGGAGCGCTCAAGCCAACGCTTAAAAATCTTGTAGCCGCGCGGCCCGGTGTAATAATCTATATACATCTGCACTTTACGATTATGCACGACCGGAAAATCGTTTGACACCCCAACCAGCATGGTGGTCTCGCCCTCATCTTCCAGGATACCTATACCGTTGAACGCCAGCAGGTAGTTGTCTTCCTGAGTTTCCAGATCAGTTATGTCGAGCAGATGCTGTTCGGCAAGTAACAACTGAACAGCCAACGCTTCAAGTTGTGGCAGTCGATTGGCAAATGTCCCGGGGAGTTCAGTCGGAACAACACAAACCTGCAGCGGTTCTTTGACCGGGATAGTAGACGGTTCGGTTACGTCAGACACAGTCGACATGCCAGCCAGGCAGCCGACCATAAACGGCAAGGTAATAAGAGTGGTAATTATCGTGCGAAAAGG
>JAUVAJ010000080.1 GCA_030591795.1 Desulfuromonadales bacterium
AATTTACCGGCATCCCGAATTTTGCTCCCGAACATTTTCGCCGGGTGCGACTGAAGAACCCACTGAAGGTCAAGCAGCTCGAAAAGGGGTTGACCCAGCTTTCTGAAGAGGGGGCGGTGCAGGTGTTTCGGCCGGTTATCGGCGCTGACTGGATTCTTGGCGCCGTCGGTGTGTTGCAGTTTGATGTCACCATGGCCAGGCTCAAGGATGAATACGGTGTTGATGCCGTTTATGAGTCAGTTGATTATGCGACCGCGCGCTGGATCGAGTCAGATGACAAGAAAAAACTGGCCGAGTTCGAACACAAGAATCAGGGCGCTCTGGCGCACGATGCCGAAGGGAACCTGACCTATCTGGCAGCATCTGAATGGCGGCTTGGGCATGTCGCCGAGCAGTGGCCGGATATCACCTTTGTCAAGGCGCGTGAACATAGCTGATTGCAAGTACAGACAGAATTTAACGGGGCGCGCCAGTTGGTCGCCCCGTTTTTTTCATGTACTGTGTTGTCATAACGGTGCGGCTCGAGCGGGATTTTAAGAAGTTGTTTAAACCTGAGCCTATCGTTGACCATCAGGACATACGGTTGTTCCTCTGCGTTGTAATTAAAGTAGATGCTATGCAATTGAGATAAAAAGCGATATCCTGATAACTGATTATAATTCATCTCAGTGGAGGCTCTATGCAGACTCGCGTGTTTTTTCGACAGCAGATTGTCTTGGCCATCTGCCTCTGCGTTATAAGTATCTCTCTTCTTTCTTGTCAAAAGTCACAACCAACAGAACCGGTAAAGATCGGCGTAATTGCCTATCTTGAGGGTGAACAGCGGGATTCCGAAGGGTTGCCGACCATGCATGCCGCAACTATGGCTTTAGCGGATTTTATTGCGCAAGGCGGTTTAGTTATAGAGGGTGTGGTGCATCCGGTTGAGCTATCTGTCGAAGGGATTGAACAAACCCGGGAAGCGTCTGTAGCCGCTACCAGGAAGTTGATCAATCGAATTGGCGTGGTGGCAATTGTCGGCCCACAATTCAGTTCAGATGCCATCCCGTCCGGCAACCTGGCCGAGCAGGCCGGGGTACCGATGATCAATCCGGTGTCGACCAACCCGAAAACTACTGCCGGTCGCAACTTTGTTTTCCGCATGAGTTTTCTCGATGATGCACAGGGCGCGGCGATGGCGACTGCGGCGCTTGTTGATCTCGGTGCGAAGCGGGCGGCCGTGCTGTATAATGATGCCGATGCTTACAGTAACGGGATTGCCAGAGTGTTCAGGGATGTGTTTGCTCGACAAGGTGAGGTGGTCGCGTTTGAGTCATATATAAGCGGTGATAATGATTTTGCTCCGCAGTTAAAGCGGATCAAGGCGGCGCAACCGGATGTTGTTTACCTGCCCAGTTATCACAATGAGGTAGCTTTACAGGTCGAAATGTTTCGGAAGCTAAAAATCGATGCAATTTTACTCGGATCTGACGGATGGGATCAGCGACTGGTTCCGAAGCTTAATGACTTTGACAACTCGTATTTTTCCATGCACTGGGACCCCTGGTCATTGGGTCAGAATACGGAAGACTTCTTTAAACGTTATGCAGAAGAGTTTCAATATGAACCGAACGGCACAGCGGCATTGACCTATGACGCTGTGCGCTTACTGTTACTGGCGATGCAGCGGCAGCAGAACACCACTCCAGAGGCAATTCGCAAGGGGCTGATGCAGCTTGAACCATATCAAGGTGTTGGCGGCCTGATCGATTTCATAGATTCAGGGAATCCAGTTAAGCCGGTTTTGATTATGCATGTTAAAGATGGTGAGAAGATTTTCTTTAAAACGGTAGCGCGTTAATCGCAGGTTGATGCAGGGACGAAAATGACGTTTCTCAACTGGTATAGACAAAAACTTGTGCGCCGTCAGGCAGGCCCGTATTTGCTGCTCTCTTTTTTCACTGTTTGCCTGCTCAGCAGTATGACCTATTTTGTGGCCAGAGATATTTTCCGGGATAAGGCCGTTGCCAGGTTGAAATTGACTGTCGACCTTCACGAAGTAGAAATGGAGACCTGGGTTGCTGATCAAAAAAAGTCAGTAATATTTATCGCCAGAACCTCACTCTTGCGTGAAAGAATAGCCGAGCTGCTTACCTACAAACCAGATCATTTCTATCACTCGGAAGCGTTTCGCAACGTTTCCGAGTATCTTTATTCCTATATTAAAAATTTTGACGGGCTGCGTGAAATCATGATTCTTTCGGATCATGGCGGCAAGGTGTTGTTTTCGACCAACAGTGAAAATGAAGGCGAGTATCGTTCCGGAGACACTTTTTTTCGCAAAGGTCAGAATGCTCTTTATGTCCAAGGTGTTTACCCGTGGCGGGAGACGGCTGAACCGACTATCACGATCTCCAGACCCCTGCTCGATGCCAATGGGGTTAAAACCGGAGTTCTGGCGGTTCATCTTGATCTCGAACGGTTGGATGCAATCGTCGGCGATCATCCCGACGCAGCTATTTCGGAAGAGGCTTATCTGGTCGATAAATACAATACCTTTGTCTCATCTGAACGCTTCGGCCGTCACGATTTTCCACGTGGTGTTCACTCAGAGGGGATCGATCGCGCGGTCGAAGGAAAAGAGGGCTTTGGTTTCTATCCGAATTATATCGGGGTGCCGGTTGTTGGCTATTATCGATGGAATCCCGAACTGGAAGTTGCCATTCTGGCCGAAATATCTCAAGAAGAAGCATTTGCACCAGCCCGGCAGCTCGGATTTTTTATTGCCGGAATCGGTTTTGTCCTGAATTTCCTGTTACTTGTCGCCACGGTTCTGCTGTCGAAAAAAATTGCCCAACCGATTTTGGCCATGTCAAAGGTGGCTTCTGACATCGCTGCCGGTGATTTTACGCTCCGGGTGCCGGTTTTGAGTCAGGATGAGACCGGTGAACTGGCCCGTGCATTTAACAGCATGATCGCACAGGTCAATATCGTCTATGACGAGTTGCGTGATAGCGCTACTCATTTTCGTTCAGTTTTCCAGCTGAGTCCCGATGCAATCGGTGTGCAACGGGCTGAAGATGGAGTGCTGATCGATGTGAACGATAGTTTTTGCAAAATGTTTGATTTTCAGCCGGATGAAGCGATAGGTGTTTTGCCTGAAGATCTCAATTTATGGGCTGATAAGCGAGATCAAGCACGGCTGGCAGTTCAGCTAAGGCGCGTTGGCCAGGTTAAACAATTTGAAGCACGCTTCCGGCGTAAGAATGGCGAGCTGTTTGAGGGTTTAGTCTCGTCTCGCCATGTTGATCTAGAAGGCACCTCGCATATTATTTCTGTGCTGCTGGACGTTTCGGACCTCAGGAAAACGGAGCGAGAACTGTACGAAAGCCGGGAGTTGCTACAGACCATTATGAATGCTATCCCGGCCCCAATATTTTTCAAGGATGCTGCCGGTGTTTACCAGGAGTGCAACACAGCGTTCACCGAGTTCATCGGCCTTGAATATACACAGATCGTTGGCCATACAGTTTATGACGTAGCTCCGGCAGAGAAAGCCAGAATCTATGAGACGGCTGACCAGGAATTGTTGGAGCAGGGTGGTCTCCAGCATTATGAAGCTAAAGTCCGTTATGCCGATGGCAGCGATCGGGATGTGATTTTTCACAAGGCGGTTTTTACCAACCAGGATAGAGAGGTTATTGGACTGGTCGGCGCCATGCTCGATGTTTCAGAAATCAAGGCAACCCAGGCCGCCCTGGCCGAAAGTGAACAGAATTACCGGGAAATTTTCAATGCTTCAAATGAATCAATCATTGTTCGCGACGTTACAACTGGCAAGGCTGTTGATGTTAACCAAGCGATGCTGGAGATGTTTGGTTATCCTTACGCTGAAGCGTTGCAGTTGACGCTTGCAGATTTGTCGAGTGGCGAGCCGCCCTATACCCGGGAACAGGCGCATATCTATATCGAGAAAGCTGCCGCCGGCGAGCCGCAACTGTTTGAATGGCAAGCAAAGTGCAAGGATGGCACCCTGCTGTGGGTAGAAGTAGCTCTGAAGCGTTCCACCATCCTCGGTCAAGATCGTATTCTGGCGGTGGCGCGGAACATCGAGGAGCGGATGGAGGCGGAACAGGCGCGACGCGAGAGTGAAGAGCGCTTCCAGCAGTTGATCGAAAATGCTCCTGACAGCATGTTTATGCATGCTGAAAATGGCCGGATTTTGAATGTCAATCAGCAGGCCTGTGAGAGCTTGGGCTATAGTCGGTTAGAACTGCTCGGGATGTCGGTCGCCGAGCTTGAATTGGGTGTGAGTATTGAAAAGTTACAAACATATTGGCAGCAGATGGAGGTTGGCAAGTCGATCTCTCTGGTCGGTGAACAAATCAAAAAAGATGGTGAACTGTTGCCGGTCGAAGTAAATCTTGTCAAATTCGAGAGCCATGGGGCTTGTTTTTTCCTCGCCCTGGCTCGCGACATCACAGAGCGTAGGGCGACAGAGGCTGAGTTGGAGCGCTACCGGGGACGGCTGGAAGAGCTGGTGCGTGAGAGGACAAGTCAGCTGGAAAAAGCCCAGGACGAACTGGTGGCCAAGGAGAGGCTAGCGGTTCTCGGGCAATTGACTGCGACGGTCAGTCATGAGCTGCGCAACCCTCTCGGCACGGTGAAGAACGCGATCTATCTTCTCGGCAAGATGAAAAGCGAGGGTGATGTTAATAAAATGGACAAGGCGCTCGAACTGGCTGATCGTAATGTAAAACGTTGCGATGGTATTATCAATGAACTGCTCGATTTTACCCGTCGACATGAAAATACGACTGAAGAGATTGATCTGGGCGTATGGCTGCAGGAGATTATGGCTGAGCAGACATTGCCGGAGGATATTGAACTGAAGAGTAATCTGGCGAAGGGTGTGGTAGTCTCAGTCGATTCGGAACGATTGCGCAGAGCTTTTATTAATGTCTTTACGAATGGTGTTCAGGCGTTTGCGGGAAAGGATTTGTCGCATAAAAAGTTGTCGATTGATCTAGTCACTTCTGCAGACAAGGTGCAGATCATTGTTGCCGATAATGGTTCAGGGATTCCGGCTGATGTGATGGCGCGTATTTTTGAGCCGATGTTCAGTACCAAAGACTTTGGTGTCGGTCTGGGGATGTCGATAGTGAAAAATATTATGGAAGAGCACGGTGGCGGAGTCGATCTGGATAGCCGCCCCGGTGAGGGGACTTCGGCAACGCTCTGGTTGCCACGCCGACAAGAACTTTCTACTTAAGATTGAAAAAGGATTTATTGAAACAGTGCCTGTACAACAAAATGAAATAGAACCTGTTCGTGTCCTGCTGGTTGATGATGACGTCGATTTTATTTCGAGTCTGCAATCGATGCTCGAGATCGAAGGTTATCAGGTCGCTGCGGTGAATGACGCAGCCTCGGCCATGACAAAACTACGTGAATTCAACCCGGATGTTGCGCTGGTAGACTTGCGGCTCGGTGCCGACAACGGTATTGAATTGACCGCGGAGATGATGCGACTGTTCCCGGATTTGATCTGCGTTATTGTGACCGCTTACTCCGACACCGATTCGGCAATTACCGCTCTGCAGAGTGGTGTGTATGATTATTTGCGTAAACCGTTTGCGGCCGAAGAGCTGTTTGCTGTTTTGCGCCGTTGTGCTGAAAAATGCCGGTTTATTCGTGAAAAGCGGGAGGTCGATCAGGCGTTGCATGAGAGTGATGCCCGCTTCCGGGTCGCGTTTGAGACCAGTCCTGATGCAATTATCATGGCGCAGATAGATGGCAGTATAATCGATGTCAATCCCGGTTTCGAGCGGATGACCGGCTATCGGCATGAAAATGTAGTAGGTAAGGATTCGATGGAGATCGGCCTCTGGAAAAACCCGCAGGATCGCACAAAACTAATTGAGCATATCTCGCAATATGGCTGTGCCAACAATATTGTTGCTGAATTTCGTCTGTTTGATGGGTCGGTTCGGGTCGGGCTGATCTCTGGTCGCACAGTCATGTTGAATGGAGAATTAACGGCCTTGTATGTTGTGCGGGATGTGCATGACATCATGATTCGGGAAAAAGCTCTGGAAGAGAGTGAGTTGCGTTATCGTCAGTTGTCTCAGGAATACAGCGCCGTTCTGGAAGGTATTCCCGATGCCTTGATGCGGATCGACTCTGATTTGCAAGTAGTTTGGGCCAACAGTGGCGCAGGTAAACATTTTAATTTAACACCGGAAACCATGAAGGGACTACTTTGTCGTAAGGTGTGGAAATGTAACGAGGAGCACTGTCAGCGCTGCCTGAAACAAGTTTTTCTTACCGGGGAACCGACTGATGAGAGACTGAAAATGCCGGATGGTCGAATCTGGGGAATTAAGAATTTTCCGGTCACAAATGACCAGGGTGAAGTTGTGAATGTGATTCAGATAGCGAGTGACCTGACCGAGAAAACCAGATTACGCGAACAGGCATTACGGTCGTCCCATCTGGCGGCAATTGGTGAGCTGGCGGCCGGAGTCGCCCACGAGGTCAATAACCCGATCGGCATGATGTTGCTCGATCTGCCGATGCTCAAAGATGTGTTTCATGATCTTGCACCACTGTTGAAGGAAGGTTCCGACCTGAACCGTGAGCAGAAGATTGCCGGATTGTCGTTGCACAAGCTGTGTGAAGAGATGCCGTCGGTTATTGACGAGGTGTACGAGGGGGCGCTTAAGGTCAAGCGGATCGTTGAGGAACTACGTGATTTTTCCCGGCCGACCCGGGGTGTTATAGAATTGATCGATATCAACGAAGTAGCACAAAGAGCGGTGCGGATGGTCCGAAACCCGCTAAAAAATGCAACGGATTTTTTTACAGAAGTTTACTCCCCTGAGAGCCTCTCTTGTATTGGTGATCCACATCGTCTGGAGCAAGTGGTGGTTAATCTGTTATTGAATGCCTGCCAGGCTCTTACGGATAAATCGGCAAAAATCTCTATTGAAACTAGACAGGATGTCGACAGCAGAGCAATCGAGCTGATTATTCGCGACGAGGGGTGTGGTGTTGATCCAGAAAATATCCAGAATATCACCGACCCGTTTTTCACCACCAGACGCGAAGCTGGCGGTACCGGACTCGGCCTCTCTGTCTCGGCTTCCATTGTCAGTGAACACCGGGGTTCTCTCGATTTTCAGTCGAAACCGGGAGAGGGGACAACTGTTGTCCTCATGTTGCCATTCGGCGAACTGGAAAAATCTGATGCCTAACGATTTCAGTAAATATTCGGTTCTGCTTATAGATGATGAACCGTCCTGGTTACGCGCCATGGATCTGGCGCTTGAGCGAACGCTCGGAACTGAAAACCAGACCTGCCTGGATAGTCGCAAAGCGATGCATATTTTGG
>JAUVAJ010000028.1 GCA_030591795.1 Desulfuromonadales bacterium
AAAAAACGTGCACAAATAGGCAACAACGATTACAGGAGATAATATCCATGACAGACAGCAACCGCGAAAGAGCCATCGATCTCGCTTTGAGCCAGATTGAAAAACAGTTTGGCAAAGGGAGCATCATGCGCCTCGGCGAAGACCATGTTCTCCCTGGCATTGAGGCCATATCGACCGGCGCACTGAGTCTCGATATCGCCCTCGGCGTCGGCGGAGTTCCACGCGGCCGCATCGTTGAGATTTACGGCCCGGAATCCTCCGGCAAAACCACCCTGGCGTTACACATTGTGGCTGAAGCCCAGAAAACTGGTGGTATTGCCGCGTTTGTCGACGCCGAGCACGCGCTCGATATTACCTACGCCCGCAAACTCGGAGTCAAAACCGATGATCTGCTGGTCTCGCAACCCGACACCGGTGAGCAGGCGCTGGAGATCACCGAAGTCTTGATTCGGAGCGGCGCCATTGACATACTGGTCATCGACTCGGTCGCCGCCCTGGTGCCCCGGGCCGAAATCGAAGGTGAGATGGGCGATTCACACATGGGCCTGCAAGCCCGTCTGATGTCGCAAGCGCTGCGCAAACTGACCGGCACCATCAGCAAATCGAACTGCTGTGTCATCTTCATCAACCAGATCCGCATGAAAATCGGTGTCATGTTTGGCAACCCCGAAACCACCACCGGTGGCAACGCTCTGAAGTTCTACTCCTCGGTCCGGATGGATATTCGTCGTATCGGTGCGCTCAAACAGGGCCAGGATGTCATCGGCAACCGGACCCGGGTCAAGATCGTCAAAAACAAGGTAGCCCCGCCGTTTAAAGAGGTCGAATTTGACATCATGTACGGTGAGGGAATATCCAAGGCGGGCGATCTGCTCGATATGGCCGCCGAGGAAGAGATTATAGAAAAGAGCGGTTCATGGTATTCTTACAAGGCGGACCGTATCGGTCAGGGTCGCGAGAATGCCAAACAGTTTCTCAAGGACAACCCGGAAATGGCCGATGAGATAGAAGCTATCCTGCGAGAAAAACATGCACTGACCGCAGCACCTGCTGCCGAAACCGAAGAGGCCTGAAATTATGGAGTTGACAGAGATTCTCGGTATGGCCCTGAAAGCACGGGCCTCTGATATCCATATCAAGCCGGGCCTGCCGCCGGTCTACCGTATCGACGGCGCTCTGCGCCCACACCCGAAACTGCCGCGACTGACTCCGGATCAAACCATAGCGTTTGCCGACGAGATCATGAACGAAACACAACAGCTGCGCTTTCGCGAAGTGCATGAGATCGATCTCAGTTACGGCGTACCCGGACTTGGTCGTTTTCGCGTCAACGTCTTCACCCAGCGCGGTTCGGTTTCGATGGTCTTACGTTTTATCCCGTTCGACATCAAAAATATCGAAGAGTTGCAACTACCGTCAATAATCAAGAAGCTCGCCCAGGAACAGCGCGGCCTTATTCTGGTCACCGGCGCGACCGGTTCGGGCAAATCGACCACCTTGGCTTCGATTATCGACTACATTAATGCCGAGCGTACGGCGCATATCGTCACCATTGAAGACCCGATTGAGTACCTGCATCGTGACAAAAAATGTATTATTAACCAGCGCGAGGTTGGCTTCGATACTGAAGGTTACGAAATTGCGCTGAAGAGCGCACTGCGCCAGGATCCGGATGTTATTCTGGTTGGAGAGATGCGCGACTCCGAAACGATCGAGACGGCCATCACCGCGGCCGAAACCGGACATCTTGTCCTGTCGACCCTGCACACTATCGACGCGACCGAAACAATCAACCGCATCGTCACCTCTTTTCCGCCACATCAGCAGAACCAGATTCGCCTGCAACTCTCGGGTATCATCAAAGGGGTTATCTCACAGCGCCTGGTTCCGAGAGCTGACGGCAAAGGGAGGGTTCCGGCGGTCGAAATCCTGGTCTCAACCGCCAGGATCCGCGAACTGATCGACGACAAGGAAAAAAATAAACTGATCCGCGATTCGATTCAGCAAGGCTACACGACTTACGGCATGCAGACCTTTGACCAATCGCTGATGATGCTGCTCAAAGATGAACTGATCACCTTCGACGAAGCTCTGCGCCAATGCTCGAACCCGGACGACTTCAAACTGAAGTTCTCCGGAGTCTCGTCCACCTCCGACCTTTCCTGGGACGATTTCGACAAAAAGAGTGAGAAAACTACGGAAAGCGCTGATGACGAGCCGGAAATCGAACGTTTCTGACCCGTTTGCCGTGGCGCTGCGGCTGCTGACCGGCCGCGACCGGAGCTGCTTTGAATTGCGGAAACGGTTAAAAGATCGTGGCTTCATTGAGGAAGTGGTCGATGCGACCATCAGCCGTTGCCTCGACTATGGCTATCTGGATGACCAGCGCTTTGCCAACAACAAGGCCCGGGCACTGATCAGCAGTGGACGGGCCGTTGGTCATCGGGCCAGTTTGGAAATGAAAAAATATGGGCTCGACAGCGAACTGGCTGAGCAGGCTCTTGCTGTAGCAACTGAAGAGATTGATCTCGGCGACCTGCTGAATGAACTTTTCCAGCGGCGTTATCCGGATTATAGGAATTCACAGGCCGACACGCGGTTGCGACAACGTATTATCGGCTACTTTCAGCGTCGAGGTTTTCAACTATCGCTGATCCTCGACACCATCAAGCAGGAAAACGACAATTAACCGTGCCATCGGCACATAACGTAAAACAAGGGTACGCTCAGCATGATCACCGGTAACGATATTCGCAAACGCTTTCTCGATTTTTTTGAGAAAAACGGCCACACCATTGTCGACTCATCATCTCTGGTTCCGCACAACGACCCGACCTTGCTGTTCACCAACGCCGGCATGAACCAGTTCAAGGACTGCTTCCTCGGCGAGGAGAAGCGGGAATATGTCCGCGCTGCCAGCTCACAGAAATGTGTCCGCGCTGGCGGTAAGCACAACGATCTGGAGAATGTCGGTAGGACTGCCCGTCATCACACCTTTTTCGAAATGCTCGGCAACTTCTCGTTTGGTGATTATTTCAAAAAAGAAGCGATCGCCTACGCCTGGGAGTTTCTGACCAAGGACCTGGGCCTCGACACCGATCGCCTCTACATCACAGTCTACACCGATGATGACGAAGCGGCCGACATCTGGCATGAGCAGGAAGGGGTCCCGCGCGAGCGGATTTCACGCTTCGAAGAAGACAATTTCTGGTCGATGGGCGACACCGGCCCGTGCGGTCCCTGTTCGGAAATCTTCTGGGACAACGGCCCCGGAACCGGTTGTGACTCGCCCGAATGCACCGTCGGCTGCGACTGTGATCGGTACATGGAAATCTGGAACAATGTCTTCATGCAGTTCAACCGCAGCGCCGACGGCACACTGGCGCCGTTACCGAAACCGGCGGTCGACACCGGTATGGGGCTGGAGCGAATCACCAACGTCATGCAGGACGTCAGCTCCAACTACGACACCGACCTGCTGCGCGTGATCATCGCGCACATTGAAAAACTTTCCGGCAAGACCTACGGCGACAATACTGAAGACGACGTTTCGATGCGGGTCATGACCGACCACAGTCGGGCAACCGCTTTCCTGATTGCCGACGGGGTATTGCCGAGCAACGAAGGACGTGGTTATGTACTGCGCCGGATCATGCGCCGGGGTATGCGTCACGCCAAAATGCTCGGATTCAAAGACCCGGTCCTGCACGACACCGCGGTTTTCGTGCTGAAGAGCATGGCAGAGGCTTACCCGGAGATGGTCGCCCGGGCCGACTACGTCGCTGAAGTGGTCCGTAATGAGGAAGAACGCTTCATCCTGACCCTCGACAATGGCCTGCGCATCCTGCAGGACGAAATTGAGGTGTTGCGCAAGAATAATGAGAAAACCATTCCCGGCGCCACCCTGTTCAAACTGTACGACACCTACGGCTTTCCGACCGACCTGACGGCAGACATTGTTGAAAAAGATGGCTTCGCCATCGATGAGGCCGGGTTTGAAAAGTGCATGGAAGAGCAACGCCAGAAAGCCCGCTCGCACTGGAAAGGCTCCGGTGAGGAGGCGGTCGCTGGCATCTACAAGCAGTTGCGCGACAGCGGCATCGAAGCTGCGTTCTGCGGCTACAATCAAACCTCTGCCGAGGCCAAAATTGCCGTTTTGCTTAAGGATGGTGTTACCGTCGAGCAGGCAGCATCAAGCGAAACTGTCGAAGTCATCACCGAACAGACCCCGTTCTATGGCGAATCGGGCGGTCAAGTCGGCGACACCGGCAGCCTGTGCAACAATACCTGTGAACTTAAGGTAGTCGACACCCGCAAGCCGTTGCCGGAGTTGACCGTCCATATCTGCGAAGTTGTCTCCGGCACCATCAAAAAAGGTGACAGCGTCAAGCTTGAGGTCGACACCGAGAGTCGTCAAGCGACCGCCCTGAACCATACGGCAACCCACATTTTGCAAGCGGTGTTGATTGAAACTCTCGGCAACCATGTTAAACAGGCCGGTTCCATGGTCTCACCGGATCGACTCCGCTTCGACTTCACCCACTTCTCGGCTATGACTCTGGACGAAGTCAGTCAGGTTGAAGGTGAAGTTAACCGCCGTATTCGCGAAAACAGTGGCGTCGAAACAACTGAGATGTCGGCCGACGAAGCCATCGCCGCCGGGGCGACCGCCCTGTTCGGCGAAAAATATGGTGACACCGTCCGCGTTATTAAGGTTGGCGAATTCAGCATGGAACTCTGTGGCGGCACCCACACCATCGCCGCTGGCGATATCGGTCTATTCAAAATCATCCAGGAAGCAGGCATAGCCGCTGGTGTCCGGCGGATCGAAGCGGTCACCGGTGAAACAGCCCTGCAGGTTATCCGCAGTCAGGAGACGGCAGTGCGCAACATCGCTGCTATGCTAAAGAGCGACCCGGCCCAAATGGAAACACGCATCGGCAAGCTGCTTGAACAGCAGAAACAACTGGAAAAAGAGATGGCGACCCTGCAAGCGCGGCTCAATGCCGAGAAATCAGGCGAGCTGGTCGATCAGGCGCAGGATGTCTCAGGCATCAAAGTTCTTGCCACCCGCCTCGACGGTCTCGACGGTAAAAAGTTGCGCGAAATGTCTGATCAACTGCGCGACAAGCTCCCTTCCGGTGTCATTGTACTGGCTGGCGAAAACGCAGGCAAAGCCGCCCTGCTGGTTGCGGTCAGCAAAGATTTGACCGACCAGTTGCAGGCCGGCAAAATCATCGGTGCACTAGCTGCTGAAGTCGGTGGCCGCGGTGGCGGCAAACCGGAACTAGCCCAGGCCGGCGGCAGCGAACCACAGCACATAGACCGGGCTTTGAAAAAAGCCAATGAAGTAATCTCAAGCCTTCTTCAAGCATAAGCAATAGCTTGGCTAAGTAAAAAATCGCCATCCAAGACTTAGTGATTTTTCAGGGGTGAAGTCATACACCTGTATGTCGAAGTCCTGAAATATCACGGGTGGCTTTTTACGACGCCAAAAATGGAGTCTGCCATGCAAGGAAAAATTGTCACCACTGCCGAACAGGAAGAGTATGCCCACCCGACACACGAGCGCTTCTTTTTGCGTGATGTTGTAGTCGCGGCCGACAACCCGGCCCTCTCTGTCCATCGCGGACGGATCGAACCTGGCGGCGAAATCCTGCCGCACACCCACGATGGGCAGACCGAAACCTTCTATATTCTCTCCGGACAAGCCCTCTGTACCATGGGCAGCGAACAGACCGTCGTTTCTGCCGGCCAGTGTTGCGTCGCCCCGACAGGTATCGTGCACGGGTTAAAGAACAATGGCGATGAGCCGGTCGAGTTAATGGCGCTGTTCACACCGCCATTGAAATGAGTCGCTCCCCTGCTGCACCAGAACTCGCAACCACACAAGGTATCGAGCTGGAACAACGCCTTGACGGCCCGCAAATACTGGTTGTTGATGACGAAGAGGTGGTTGTCGACATCTGCACAAGGGCCCTTGCCAACTGTCGCGTAACCAGGGCTAGTGGCGGCAAGCAGGCGCTCAAGCTTATAGCCAAAACCGATTTCGACCTCATCTTGACCGATGTCAATATGCCCGACATAGGCGGACTCGACCTGTTACGTACTATCAAAGAGAGCCAACCTAACCAATCGGTCATAGTCATGACCGGCTACGCCTGCAAAGACACAATACTGGAAGCGTTGCAAGCCGACGCTGACGATTTCATCAGCAAACCGTTTAACCTGTTACAACTGCAAACAACTATCAATAAGGTCCTGGAAAAGAAGGCTCTCAAGGAAGAATTGCTGCAGTTGCAGCGTATGGATCGCTTGAAGACCGATTTTCTCGGTATGATTTCGCATAAGCTTAAAAACCCGGTCACGGCCATTTCCCTCTTCTTTCAAAACATTGATCAAGACGCAATCGACCTGAATGATCCGTCCTTCCAGGAGTATATGGCCCTGATAAAGGATGAATCAAACGGTCTGGTCGACCTTATTCAATCACTGCTTGTTTACACCGAACTGGCTCTAAACGATGCACCGCTTAAAAAAGCGCCGACTGACCTCTGCCGACTCACCCGCGAAGTGATTAAGGCGGCACAAAAGCAAATCGACAACAAAGCAATCAGCCTGACCACCGAATACCCAAACAGCAGTCACCCGATCCCTTTGGATCGAAGTCGTATCCTGTTCGTGATCCGGGCGCTACTCGACAACGCCATCAACGCCTGTGCAACAGGCGACGCTGTTCACATCAGCCTGACCATCGAGACATCATCGGCAACGCTGGTCATAGCCGACTCCGGCACCGGCATCCCGGCTTCAGAGCAGGCAAAAGTGTTTGAAAAATTCTATCAAGTAGAGTCTGCCTCCGCCGCTCATTCTAAGGGATTCGGCCTCGGCCTTTACTATGCGCGCCTGTTTACCCGGATGCATGACGGCACCCTCACTCTTAAGAGTTTACCAAAATCCGGCACATCAGCCTCCATTACCCTACCGCTATAATCACGTAAAACCGCTAGTAAACCGGCCTGACCGGTGTTTTTAACATTCCCCTTGGCGCAGCACTGTGCTATATTTTTTTATTCAGCAACATTAGATTAATGGGGGCAATATGTTTCGTGGTACGACAATAATCTGTGCACGGCGACCGGGTGAAGTAGCACTGGCCGGAGATGGTCAAGTCAGCCTCGGCGACACCGTGCTAAAACATACCGGCAACAAGACCCGAAGGCTCTACAACGATAAGGTCATAGCCGGTTTTGCCGGCAGTACGGCTGATGCCTTTACGCTGTTTGAAAAATTTGACGCCAAGCTCGAGGAATTCAGCGGCAACCTGCCACGCGCGGCCGTCGCCCTGGCTCGCGACTGGCGATCCGACCGGATGCTGCGTCGGCTCGAAGCGCTGCTGATCGTCGCTGACATCGAGACAACCCTGATTATTTCCGGCGCCGGTGATGTGATTGAACCGGATGACGGAATCGCCGCCATCGGTTCCGGCGGCAGCTATGCAACCGCTGCTGGACGTGCTTTGTTGCGCAACACCGAGCTCAACGCCCGGACAATTGCTGAAAAGGCCATTTACCTGGCGGCCGAGATCTGTGTCTACACCAATGACCGGGTAACAGTCGAGGCGTTGCCGTGACCAACTTTACTCCACGCGAAATAGTTTCCGAGCTCGACCGCTACATCGTTGGTCAACGCGAGGCCAAACGGGCCGTCGCCGTTGCCTTGCGCAACCGCTGGCGTCGACAACAGGTCATCCCGGAACTGCGTGACGAGATTGCGCCGAAGAATATCATTATGATCGGCCCGACCGGAGTCGGTAAAACCGAGATTGCCCGGCGTCTGGCCAAGTTGGCTCAGGCCCCGTTCATCAAAGTCGAGGCGAGCAAGTTTACCGAGGTCGGCTACGTCGGTCGCGATGTCGAGAGCATGATCCGTGACCTGGTCGATCTGGCAATCCACATGGTCCGCGAAGAAGAAGCCCAGAAGCAGAAAGTTAAGGCCGAGCACCTGGCTGAAGAACGGTTACTCGACATCCTGCTGCCCGGCGAACCAGAAAATAATTCAGACGAAACCGAAGCAGCGTCCAGCAAGGCGAGTACGCGCGAGAAATTACGCAAACTGCTACGTAAGGGTGCGCTCGATGAGCGTTATGTAGAAATTGAAACAGAAGACTCCAGTATGGCATCAATGCAGCTGTTCACCCCTTCGGGGCAGGAGGAACTCGGCTTCAACATCCGTGACATGCTCGGCAACATGTTTCCGAAAAAAACCTCGCAGCGGCGGGTCAAAGTACCAGAGGCGTTTCAGCAACTGATTATCGAAGAAGCCGAAAAGCTGGTCGACATGGAAAAAGTACAGACCCTGGCCCGGGAGCGGACGGAACAGAGCGGCATTGTTTTCATTGACGAACTCGACAAGATCGCCAGCCGCGAAGGCGGCCACGGCCCGGAAATATCCCGCGAGGGCGTGCAGCGCGACATCCTGCCGATCGTTGAAGGGAGCACCGTTAATACCAAGCACGGACCGGTCAAGACCGACCATATCCTGTTCATCGCCGCTGGTGCGTTCCATGTCGCCAAACCGTCTGACCTGATTCCGGAGTTACAGGGACGCTTTCCGATCCGGGTCGAACTCCACAGCCTGGGTGAAGAAGAATTCGTTCGCATCCTGAGCGAACCGAAAAACGCCCTGCTGCTGCAATACCAGGCGTTGCTCAAAACTGAAGGTCTGCAGCTCGAATTCAGCGACGACGCAATTCATGAGCTGGCACGTATCGCCACCCGGGTAAACGAGCAGACCGAGAACATCGGTGCCCGACGCCTGCATACCATAATGGAAAAACTGCTTGAAGAGATCTCGTTCGACGCGCCGGAACTACCGAACAAAAAGATCGCCATCAATGCCGCATTTGTCCGTGAGCGACTCGACGGTATAGCCGACGACGAAGACCTGTCACGCTATATTCTTTAATGATTTGACATCGAATCGGCTCTGCCGAATTCGAAATATGGGGTTTGACAACATGGAAAAGATCATCGAAAAAGCCAATGTTTTGCTTGAGGCACTCCCATGGATAAAAGAGTTCTACGGCAAAACAATTGTCATCAAATACGGCGGCAACGCCATGGTCGAAGAACGGTTGAAGGAATCGTTTGCCCGGGATATCGTCCTGCTCAAGTACATCGGGCTGAACCCGGTTGTTGTACATGGCGGCGGTCCGCAGATCGCGCAGGTCATGGATCAGATGGGACTCAAGAGTAATTTTGTTCAAGGGATGCGGGTCACAGATTCAGCAACCATGAACGTAGTCGAGATGGTTCTGGTCGGCCGCGTCAACAAGGAGATCGTCGGCAACATCAACCGGCACGGCGGCAAGGCCGTCGGCCTCTCTGGCAAAGATGGCAACCTGATCACCGCCCGGAAAATGGCCATGAGCACGACTAACCCCGACAGCCTGACACCGGAGATCATCGACATCGGAATGGTTGGCGAGGTCGAATCGATTGCACCAGAGATCATCGGCGCGCTGGAGGATAATGGTTTCATCCCAATCATCGCCCCGGTCGGCATCGGCCGTGAGGGAGAAACCTACAACATCAACGCCGATCTGGTTGCCGGTAAAATAGCCGGTGCGCTGCAGGCGGAGAAACTGATCCTGCTGACTGATATTGAGGGGGTACGCGACAAAAAAGGTGAGTTGATCTCAACTATCGACCATGACCGGGTCGCCGATCTGATCGCCGATGGCACCCTCTCCGGCGGTATGATCCCGAAAGCGACCTGCTGCGTCGATGCCATCAGGGCCGGTGTCACCAAAACCCATATTGTCGATGGCAGGATGGAGCATGCCTGCCTGCTCGAAATCTTCACCGATGAGGGGATCGGCACCGAAATCGGGAGGTTTAGCTGATGAGTAAAACACAACAATGGATCGACCGGGCCGACCGGGTGATCATGAAAACCTACGGCCGCTACCCGATCGTCCCGGTGCGCGGACAGGGGTGCGAACTATGGGACGCTGATGGCAAACGCTATCTCGATTTTCTCGCCGGCGTAGCGGTCAACAACCTCGGCCATTGCCACCCGGTCGTGGTCAAGGCGTTACAGGAACAAGCAGCAACCCTGATCCACTGTTCCAACTACTATCATATTCCGCAACAGATCGAACTTGCAGAGTTGCTCTGC
>JAUVAJ010000019.1 GCA_030591795.1 Desulfuromonadales bacterium
AAATGATAATCAGGGAGGTGTTCATGCAGAAAGCCACAAGGTTTTTGTCTGTTGTTACCGTCTTTTTTGTTCTTCCTGTTTTGCTGATCTCCTGCGGCGGTGGCGATACTATTGTTGAAAATGTCGGCGCACAGCAAAGCACGGTTGTCCCGCTCTATAGTGTTAACGGCGCCAACTGGAACGATTACGTAGCAGACGATGGCGCTGATCCCTTCAGTGCTTCCGACACCGCCTGCAATCCTGCTGTTGACACCCCCTGTATTCACGGCGGTCAGATGATGAGCATGGCAGTGCCTGGCAAATCAAGTTGTACCGGCCTGACGGCAGCTGATGGTTTTCAGGTGTTTGAGTGGAGTTGTGACGACAGCGTCAGCCCGGTCAGGTTTGTTACCACCGGTTTCAAGGTAGATAGAGGGCTGTCTGACCTGATCGATTTTAATGCAGTTTCTTTTCGAGATAACTACCTGATTGTCTGGGAGGCTGGAAGTGTAATCACCGCTTCGCTTCCGGCGGTCTGGTGGGGCAACGCTGTTGTCGTCAATAATAATGCCGGCAGTATGAATGCAGGTGAGATTAATCTGGTCACCCAATATCCAAATACAACCCCATATACAATCACTGCCGACCGGGTGGCGTTGCTTGTTAGGCCGGGAATAGTCCTTACCGGCAGCGCCACAGTTGACGAAACCATCATCACAGCCAATGGACAGAATTTTATCTGGGTGGAGGGGGTTATTGACGCGACGGGTGATGCCACCGGGATCAGCCTGAATGTGAATTTCTCTCGCTTGAATAATTTGGGTGTAATAAACGCTGACTTCGCAGGCATTGACCTGAGTGGTTCCAACAACAGCCTGAGCAGCATCACCGCCAGCGGGAATAATAACTACGGCGTTTACCTTGCTCAAGCCTCGAACAACAGCCTGAGTAATATTACCGCCAGCGGGAATAGCTACGGCGTTACCCTTTTTGACTCCTCGAACAACAACAGCCTGAACAATATCACTGCCAGCGGCAATATCTACGACGGCGTTTTCCTTGATTTATCCTCAAGCAACATCCTGAGCAATATCACCGCCAGCGGGAATTTCCACGGTGTTTTCATTGATTTATCCTCGAACAACAGCCTGAGCAATATCACCGCCAGCGGGAATAGCAACAACGGCGTTTACCTTCGTAGCTCCTCGGACATCAGCCTAAGCAATATCACCGCCAGCGGGAATGGCTGGATCGGCGTTATCGTTTCTCTAGACACGAACAACAACAGCCTGAGCAATATCACCGCCAGCGGGAATGGCATCTACGGCATTGGCCTGGTGGCTACTTCCACGAACAACACCTTCACCGGCGAATTGCAGGTTGGAGACAATGCTACATCCAATTGTTACGTAGAAGGTGGAACGAATCCTGGTTTGGTAGATATTACCTGCACAGATACTGGCATTGATGGTTCAAACACTTATGGCACAAACAGCTCGGATGCCTTGCTGACCACCAATGTTTCGGTCGCAAGCTCATTTGTTGATCCGGCGGTTGGCGATTATTCGCTTCTGACAACTGATAATGTCATTCGTGATGTCCTTGCCATCCCGACCGGCATCGATTCCTACACCCGCACCTGGAGTGATGCCAGCACCACAGAAATGTTGCGCAATGCCGTCGAAATCCAGAATGACGGTATCGGCAATGACAACCTGCTCTGTGAATCGAATGAGACCTGTCTTTACACACCGAACATCGCCGCCTACCAGGGGCATGGTGATCTTGTGTCAGCTGGAACCTTCAGTGATGGAACGATCACTGGGGTAACATTGCTGCGGTATGGAGTGAATGGGTATTAGGTGGGAGTGGCCCATAAGTCACGAGGCCCGGTACGTGAAAATACGTTCCACTCACCTGGGTTTGTGAGACTCTCTTGATTTTGCTCATTTCGACGGTGAATTAAAAATGGAACAACTTGTGGGACTATTAGAATTTTGACGACTCGATAACATTCAGGTACTTTGGTCGAGTCTTATTTATGTACATAAATAATAAATCCAATGTAACGAAATTAAAACGAACGGTCAATCAAACGACCATTCCTATAAATCCTGTTATTTCTAATCAGAGGCTCAATATACTCGAATCAACCTGATTCTTACATACCCTGCTATCCAGTAACGCTGAAAGTTTCCTAGCAGTCGTGCTTTTTAGGAAATTAACCTGTCAAAGTGTGTTTACAAAAACAGGGGCAATTCATATTGAGGTCAAAGTGTGATCTCTCGTAAATTCTCCTACATTGTACAGAGATGCTCAGATTGACTGAAGTGCTATTTGGGTAAAGCAATAGTAACAGTTGTGCCAACTTCCCTCTGACTGACAATATCAATCGTACCATTGTGGCTTTCAACTATATTTTTAACAATCGCCATCCCCAGACCGAGCCCCCCGACAAAAGTATTCTCGGTTTGAGCTCTAAAAAACTTGTTGTAGACCTGCTTGACTTCGTCTTCGGTCATGCCTATACCGTTGTCACTGACACGGATCAAGGCCTGAGTCCCCTGATCAATCACCGACACTTCGATCACATCTCGTAGACCTTTTGAGAATTTGACCGCATTGCTTAGCAGGTTGTCAAGAATCTGGCTAATGCGAATCTCATCAAACGGTAAAACCAGAGGGCCAGCCGGGAGGTCGAGTTGGAAGGCCATGTCTGGGAAGCGCATACAGTAAACGTCGTATACAAGGTTGACCTTCTCTAGCAGATCATGTTCCTCGAGCATGACTTTCAGTTTTTCTCCTGTTTCAAAACGATCTACAATCCCCAAATCATCGATTATCCTCTTGAGGCTATTTGTTTTACTAAGAATGACTTCCAGGAACTCTTTGCGACGATCAGGCTCTAAGTCATCAAGTAGTATCTCAGTGTATCCCCTGATAGTTGTAACAGGTGTACATAACTCATGAGAGGCAATCGAAATTAAATCACTTTTTAGTTGATCAATTTCTACAAGCTGATTTTGGATTGTTTCCGAATTATCGAGTCTGATGATCGTTTCCCGCATTGGCTTGAGGAGTGAATAGTAAAGGCAGGGAACAACAAAGAGGGTCAGGAGAGCTGCATCAACAAGGCCTATAAAAAATAGATTATGGAGATCCAGAAAATAAATCAGTAGCATCACAAATGCTTCAGCAACGAAGATAGTGACTACCGAGGTAACAAACAGACTGAAAGGTCCAGGCTTGAAGATTGCAAAAGAGTCATTGTCGGGAGGATGGTTGTCTGACGGATTTTTCCGCATAATTCCTTTCATGATTAATACAGGCCCATAAAAATCATCTATAAACACCGAGATAAACGCACAAAGATATGCTCTGTTCCATGCTCTTCGGAACTTCGCTTATCTGCATGAGCCCCGTCGCTTTGCGTCACCGGGTCGCCACGACTTTAAGCTAACATCAAACGTAACGCATTTTACACTATACAGCTAGCATCTCACAACCTTCTTACAACCCTTGAGTTTGAAGAACGAATTTTTAGCAGGCAGGGGCTTTGTTTATTGAAAAAGAAATTTTATTAGGAATCCTCTCACATTGTTTGGAGGGTGTGTAATTGGCAGAAATGCGAAATTATTACTGCCCCTGACTCATAAGAAAATGGCCACCTGGGATCATCTCTGGGTGGCCATAATTTGTAGTTAATGAGCGTCTTGAATTGCTCTATCAATAACACGCCTGTTTTCGTCTCAGCAGTGGTGATTAATAGGAATGTTTTTCTGCCGTAGAGAATAGCATGTGGTGGCAAGGTCAAATGGTTTGATTCTTTCGTTCCCCTGAGAAATTGATCGGCAAACGAAGGGTGACAGTCGTACCTTCCCCTTCTTTACTCTCGATGCTTATTTCGCCGTGGTGTTGGTCGACAATATTCTTTACGACAACCATCCCGAGTCCAACTCCAAAACCCTTTGTAGAAAACAAAGGCTCGAACACCTTCTCTTTGATATCAGAGGTCATGCCGATTCCGTTATCAGTGAAACGCAGTTCATATTTGTCGTCTAGAAAGTGCGTGGAAACGCTCAGATGCTTTCCTTTGGATTGCTTGTCCTGAAGTGCGTGCACTGCATTGGCAATGAGATTGACTACCACCTGACGGAGTTTCTCATGGTCAAACGATGCCCGAACACCGCTGGAGAGATCTAGCTCGCAGAATATCTCCTTGGGGACACTCTGCTCTTTGAATACGGCCATCAACCAATCGTCAACACTCGTCTCCGAAACATCCAAGTCTTTAACGCGTGCATAGCTGTTTAATTCCTCGATGATGGTAACGCATCGGCTAATGTTGCGTTCGGCCATTTCGAGAGAGCGGGCCACCTGTGAAGGATCATTACGCTCAAGACTGTCCTCGATTGAGAAAAGTGATGTTTGAATCGTTCCGAGGGGGTTGCGAAGCTCGTGGCTGACCGTGGCGGTCAACTTCCCAAGGGTAGTTAAGCGCTCACCTTGAATCAATTCCGCCTGTGCTTCATTCAACTTGAGTGTCCGGTCCTCAACCAGAAGTTCCAAGTGCTCGCGGTGTTTGTATAGTTCTTCCTCCGCCAGTTTGCGGTCAGTGATATCTTTATCTCCGCCACGGTAGCCCTTGATGGTACCTTCCTCATCAAAAAACGGGACGGCATTTGTCAGCAGACAGACAGCTGTCCCATCTTTGGCGATTTTCCAATTCTCCAGGTCAACAATTTGTTTCTCATCGGCAACAGCCTCAACAAAAAGACCACGGATTTTAACGGCATCCTTCTCCGGCATCAAATCGAATGGTGCCTGGCCAAGCATTTCATCCGCGGAATAGCCCAATGTATCTATGACGTTTTCCGAACAATAAGTGTAACGACCATCTATATCTGCCTCCCATACCCAGTTTGTCATCGCGGCCTGACGAAAACGCTCTTTACTTTCTATGAGTTCAGATATCTGTCGATTGATCTGTTCCTCCATCCCTGTGAGCACGGTCAGTAAAGGTTGAAATTCTCGATAACTCTTCGGCATGGCTTTGAGTCCTATGTGAGGACCTTGGCCGAAGGATTTGGCGACGTTCGTGAGTTGCTTTATGGGACGCCTGAAGAGTCGGTTTACGAGGAATACAGTACTTAAAGTGATAGCCACCAGAACGGCCAGGAGAATGATTACGTTGACCCACAGTAACTTTTCCATTTGTGCGTTCATCGCCTTCATGGAAAGGCTCATCTGCACTCTCCCGACAACTTCACCTCTATGCTCGATTGAAACAAGGTGGTTCAGGGCGATGGGGCCATTGTCTCTTTGCTTTGTGTAGATTATGTTGCCCTCAGAATCATGAATTGTAACAGCGTTAAGCGTTTGATCCTCCATCAGGGTCTGGCCTATTATCTTGACCGCCTGGTCATCTATTTCCCATAGAGGCAAATACAAGACACCCTGGAGATAGATGCCTAATTGCAGGTTTTTTGCTTCAACCCGCGCTTTTGTCTTGTGGTTGGCGTCGTAATAAAACCAACCGCCAGCCAACAAAGTGACCACGGCGACCACTGCGGTAAGAGCCAGAATCAGCCTGCCCGCTAGAGATATCCCCGATTTGTTTAATTCATAATTCACGAGGTTCCCCGTTGATGAAATTTTATCAAATTATTAGTTAAGGGAATCCGAGGAAAAGATTCACCCTTTGCGACTATTGACTGCATTCAGGAACTAGGCTGTTAAATTTTTCAATGAACGTGGGGCGGGACTTTAAAAATTCTTTTGAAAAGTAAACGGATAGAGGCTTGTTCTTATTCAAATAAATCTTCACTTGATCTTCCACACCATATTTTTTTAGCAGTGCGCCCATCACATAATTGTTTGCCATAACAGCATCAACGCGCCGCGCTAGAAGTATTTTCAATAGACCTTCGGTATCTTTCGGCATGGTTGTTACATTGTAATTATGCTCTTTCATCCAATCCAGCATATTTGCCCCAAGGAAGCCGCCAACAGTTGCTTGCTTCTTAAAGTCTTGGTTTTGAGGAGACAGTGGATTTTCTTTGAGAAGATACCAGTTCCATTTCTGATCCGCGATAACTGCGGACTTTACGACATATGCATCCCTTGAATCTTTTTGTGACGCCGCAAAAAATCCTTCAGCAAGTCCTCGCTGAACAAGCACTTGTGCTCTTGTCCATGGTACAACCTGGATCTCCAAAGGGATGTCTAATTTTTTAAAAACACATCTCACTCGATCGACAGCCACCCCTTTAAAGGTTTCATCCGCTATCACCTGTTCTTTGTATTCTGGTGAATAACTGCCGTATGGGTATAAATTATGCGTCGTTAAAACCACCTTTTCTTTTGATAATGCAAAACACTCCCCCCCCACGCTTAATGTTAAGCAGATAAGGGCCACCAATAGACTATCTCTGTATTTGGCTGACTTGAGCATACTTATTATTCGTTTTGTCCATGAAAGGATAAATAGCTTATACACTTACGACTTCTTAAATCTCTTTATTGATACCATGCGACTGAATCGATCAGAGTCAGTAAGCCTGAATGATCTCATCGTATGCTTTGGTTGTTTTAAACTTTTGCAGTTGTTTGTTGAACTGATTGACGAAATCCTGATTGACTCTCTTTTTAGAGAATCCGATAAACAGTGGTTTGATGGTAACCGGTGGATCAAGAAAGCGAATTTTATCTGTCGCATCCATCTTTTTAGCGGAATAAGTAACGACTTTCGAGTTGCCAATGCCTAATTCAATCCGTTTATTCTGGACAAGCAGAATGAGTTGTTTTGGGTCATGGGCAATTGTTTTGTCGGTGAAGTCTGTATTGTCAAATTCCTTTCCATAGCTGTACTTGTCTATGACCCCAATTTTATGATTGATAACGTCAGTAAGCTTTCCAGAATATTTGATGGTATTGGAACTAGAGGTAAAGAAACGGTTAGCTTCATCAATCAGTCCCGTTTCAGGAAAGGTGAGAAACTGCTCCCGTTCGTCAGTTTTGAATAACGGCATTACGGCATCAACCTTGCCCATTTTTCCATATTTGATCATACGCTTCCATGGATAGCTGTCGTATTGAACAGAGATGTTCATAGACTGCGCTACCTGATTGACGATATCGATACAGATTCCGGTGGGCTGATTGTTTTCATCAAAGAAATAAAAAGGCGGATAGCCAGAACTAAGGCCAATATGGAGTTGCGTTACCTCAGCATAAGCGGGGCAGGAAATTGCGAAAAAACTGACAAAAATGACAAGTGCTTTTTTCATATGGTTTCCTTCAGTTAACTAAAGTATCCCGAACCACAAAAGCAACTAAGCAGACTACCTAAGAATCCAGTCATCTCGACCAGTATTGTTACTAATTTTGAGTTTTAAGAACGATTTTCAAGCAGGCAGAGAGTTTTATTTTTGCGAGAGAATATTTACTATTTATCCTCTCACATTGTTTTGATGTAGTCAATTTTGAAGAAACGCATGTTTATTGCTAACCCTGACTTATTAGAAATTGCCAGCAAGGCGGCCCATTATTTCGCCACCTGCCCCGCTCTCTCTTTAAGTTGCAGGTGTCGTGCTAGACCAAAGCCAAGCAGCATAAAAAAGACCGATAGAAACAAAACCGACAGTCGATGATCAACCTCTGGTGCGGCGATCCCACCGAGCAGAACAAACCCGATCAAGGCGGGCAGAATGCCAATAAAAGTACCGATCGCATAATCGCGCTGCCGCACAGCCGTCAATCCGCAGCCGAAGTTTACCGCATCAAATGGCAACATGATCAAGCGCATGGTCATAACAGCGACAATACCGTTCTGTCTGAGCTTTGTGTCCCAGCGATTCATCATCTTGGTCGAATGCGCCTCGACGGATTCTCGCCCGAACCAGCGCGACAGGGAAAACCCGAGGTTGGCGCTGGCATTTTCGCCGATGATCGTAAACAGCGTGCCGAGCCAGGGGCCAAAAATGAGTCCGGATGCAATGGTCAAAAGTGTCGCCGGCAACAAAATCAACGGGCGCACTGCGTACAACACGATATAGATGAGGGCGGCCTGGAACAACCCGACCTCATCCAGCCACTGCTTGAGCAACATCGGGATATCGGTCAAAGCGTATTGCGATTGCAACCAGAGGGTGAGAGCGAAGAGAAACAGACCGAGCCAGAGGATGCCACAGGTCAACTTTAAAGGACTGATAGCCATCCTGATTTTGCCCTTCTTGTCTTTTTACTTGGCCTAAAAATCAAACAACTTACCCTGCTCACCAAGCTGTAGCGGCGTGCCGCCCCGCTCGACAATCTGCTTGGCCGAAAGCCACAGGTTGCGCGTCAGCTCGATATCGTATTGAGCATCATGCAGACGGCTCTCGTCGATCTCGATTCCGGCATAGGCGGCGACGGTCATCAGCTTGAAGTTGGTCAACTCCGAGCGGACCGGTTGCAGGATTTGCGCCCAGAGCAGCATGACATCGAGGCAGGGATACCAGAACCAGCTGCCGAAATAGCGATCGTTGTTCTTTTCCCAGAACTTGCGCATAAACGGCATATCAAAGCTGTGCGCATTGTAGCCGACAAACTGAAACTTGTCGGTCTTGTCAAATTTGTTAACGTGCCGACCGAGCATCTCGACCAGTTGTTTGTAGACCGTCTGCGGATCTGCGAACGGTTGTCCCTCCACCTGCAGGCAGTTAGGATCACTATCCGGCAGGAACTGCCGCCGGTCGATACCGGTCACCTCGAGCGCCGCATCCTCGATCCGGTCGGTCGGATAAGGGCGCACATAGTAATCAAAATATTCGCTGACGCTGTCGCCGATCTGCACGCAGCCGGAAATCTGGGTGACGCCGTTGCATTCCGGGTCGACGCCAGTTGTTTCAACATCGATAAATACCAGCTTTTGCATACTTAATACATCCTTTGCCAAAGGTGATAATCCATGAGCCTATTCTAGCAATATTAAACCACTACGTCACTGCTATAGTCTGGGGATAACCGCCGACGACCGTTTTGCATTAAAAAAGCCGCCCTGCAATGCAGAGCGGCTTTTGGATAGGAACATGGAGTGACTCAATAAAAGGTAAAATAAGTCGGCATGATTTCCAGCACGCGTAATTCCTTGAGAATTTCCAACACCCCGAGAATCCAGATAAACCAGATCGCATCAAGAATGTGTTTACGATAGATAATCGGCTTAACTTCATATTCCTGCGGTTCGGCCAAGGCGGAAAAATTGGGGAAGAAGCGTGGGGTTTTGTTGAAATAGGCATCATAATCGGCGCTGTGCAGTTTCAGCAGCTTCGCCTCTTCACTCTTGATGACCATCGGATAATAGATCGCAAAGCCGATCAGCATAACCAGGGTGAAAAAGAAGGTCTCGGTGACCAGACCGATGCCGACCGCGCCGAGAAAGCTGAATAAATAAAGGGGATTACGGGTCATCGAGTATGGCCCCTCGGTGATCAACTTATTGGTCTTGTAGCCGGCGATGTACAGCGAACACCACATCCGGCCGAGTGAAGCGACACCGACCAGCATCGCCCCGAGACAGAACAGGATCGAGCCGAACAACGGCACATCGACCTGCCAATGGCTGCCGGAGACCAGAATCAGGCCGATCAGGGCAACGGCAAACACCCTGGAGATAGCGATACGCATACGCTCGATAGAATTCTTCATTTGCATTCATCCTTTCAGAAGTAATCGGGCAACAACTTTTGCAACCGCAGACTACATCCGGCAAAACGGGAAAATAGCATCGCTCGACGCCGACGCCAAGTGGAATCGTCGCAAACGCGTAAAAATTTCAGCGCGGTAGATACTGCAACAGGTTTTGCAATGAACGCTCCGCCTCTTCTGGCGAGCGGGCCTCCAGCGTCATCGACGGTGGCTCCGGCAACGTCGCAACCAGACGAAACAGCTGGGCGAAGTCGATATCCCCTTCACCGACCGGCAAGTGATCGTCACCGGCTCCGGTATTATCGTGCAGGTGGAGATGGATGGTGCGGGCCGCCAGAGCAGCAAACCAGTCATCCAGCGTCCGGTCGGAAAACAGGCGCCAGTGACCGGCATCGAAGCAGTGGCCAAACAACGGTGAATCGATACTGTCGAGCAATTGAATCAGGGTGTCCGGCACGGTTTCGTATATATTTTCCAAAGCCAGTCGTAGCTCAAACTGCTCGGCCAGCTCGATGATCGGCGGCCAGAATTCCAGTGACGCGTCGAGCCAGAGCTGGTCTTTGCCGCCGTACTTCCAGTACTCGTAGCCGGGATGAAACACCACCAGTTTGGCGCCGAGACGATCAGCGGCAGCCAGTGTCTGCCGGTAGCGGATTGCTGTCGCTTCGAAAACGTACGGCTCCAGGGCACCCGGATTCAGGTCGAAAAACGGCGCATGCACCGTCAATGACAACCCGGCCTCGCGAAAACTGTCAGCCGCCAGCTCGATCAGTTGCGGATCAAGCGTATCCAGATCCTGACCCTTGAAGGCGATCTCGGCATTGTACCGCTTGGTCAAAAAATCGTCGAGACGACTGGCCAGTTGCCGGTACGGCAGATGGACATGCAACAAATCAGACATGCGCCCCCCTGCTGAGTGCCACCTTCTCCAGACGCTCGACCGCCGACTGTTCGCCCAGGGTGATCAAAATATCACCCGCCTCGATCTTGGTAGTCGGCTCCGGATTGAACAACATCTGGCCGTCACCTTTTTTGATGCCGACGATGATAACGCCGAATTCCTTGCGAATCCCGGATGTAATCAGGGTTTTGTTGGCCAGACTGGAATCGACGGCGACCCGGCTCTCCTCGATCTGCAGCTCAAAGTTTTTACCGGCGGTGGCAATCTCGATAAAATCGACCACCGACGGCCGTAAAATCGCCTGCG
>JAUVAJ010000053.1 GCA_030591795.1 Desulfuromonadales bacterium
AAAAAAAGTGCAAACACAGAAAGCGCGACCGGAAAAATTCGTTATCTGTCGCGCAAAAGCGATGCTGGCAAATCGGCCTACACTGATATAATGCAAGCGCCAACAAAAAAGAGCACGCAACTTATCGATCGCTACCCGCCACGGACGCCGGAAGGTAGTCGGGCGGACGTTAAGGCCAAAGGTGTCTGGAAAAACGGTTTCTGGATTATTGAATTTTCCCGCAAATTGCAGACTGGCCACGACGACGACGTACAACTCGCACTGGATAAGGGGCCATATCTGTTTGGCGTATCGGTCTTCAGCCTCTACGGTAACCCGGTCGATAAAAGCGAACCGAACCGAACCGTTACGGCATGGGCAGAATTTCTGAGCCGCTCTACCTTAAATTTGAATAGATAAAAAAGCACAACACAAATCAAAGCCCCGGTCAGGATAATTCCAGACCGGGGCTGTTTCTTGAAAAATTAAAAGATTAGATTGTCATTTCGAACAGATGTGAGAAATCTGTTTCTAAAAAAGATCTCTCCCTCCTCTGTGCGCCATAGCTGTAGGCAAAGGCGCATCGCCGAGATGACAAAATATAATCTAATTGAAATTCTGACACCTGCTAATTTCACGCATCCCGGTCATCAAGATACAACGCCATAAAGCTGTCGACCAGAATCCCGGCATCCGGGACCTCAACCACCCGGGCAAATTCTTTTAAAAAACCCCGCAGATATACCGGAGCTGGTAAGACGTCAAAACGTTGCCCTTCAATACCCTGCAGTTGAAATGACCCGACTTTGGTCCGTTCGGCAACGTCATTCAAGCTTAGCCCCCGCGCCTCGCGCATCTGCTGCAGAAACAGTCCTGGCTGCTGTTGCGGATCGGCATCAACACAGATAATCCGGTCAGCTAGCTGATGTTTTTCATCTACAACAATAGTTTTACCTGCTGCTTCTGAGGACGCATGCAGTCGTGATTGCAGAATCTGATCATAAGCATCCTGCAACGACTCAAGCTTCTCCTGCCGATCGGCATACTCCAGTAGCGAATAGGTTGCCAGCGACTCATCGCTGTAAAGATCACGCAATTCACGAAATGCCCGCTCAACTTCTCGGATGCTGGCTTCCGGACTCAGCCCAAGACGGTCATAACTCGGCTGTAGCGCCTGTTCATCCATTGCTCATCTCCGTCGCCAGAGTCATCTGCAATACAATTCGCCGCACATCATCAGCAAAGGGACTATTCGGAAACATGTCCAGAACCGGACGGCGCGATTTGAGCGCCATCAACACCCGATCATCGGTTCTGACTACACCCGGCACGGTCACCTCTATACCAAAAAAATCCCGACAAGCCAGCGCGATTTTCATGCCAAGCTCGCGATCTTCATTGCGTTGCACCTGATTGACAATCAACCGTGGGCTGAAAGGCATCATCGCTTGGGCAATCTGCTCACCGACCGCAGGATCACGACGCTTCAGATCGAGCATCAGATCACGCGGCGAGCGCAGGCCCCTAATCACCTTCTCATTCAAGGCAGAGTTGACCAGTCGTTCAGCCTTGAGTTGTTTGACGACCTTGCGTAATTTTCGGTAGTAAACCGCTTTGAGGAAATGATAGGCATTTTCAATCGAGGTCGGGGTCGGCATGACCACCATCAACCCTTCGTGGGCGGCGATAAAAAAATCGAGGACATTAAAGGAACTGCCCGCGCCGAGATCGATAAAGATATGATCGGCATGCAGAGAAAAAATCTGCCGAATCACTTTCATCTTCTGCAAATAACTCGGATTAGCCATGTCGAGCATCGCCCGGGCGCCACTGATTAACCAGAGATTGTCGTACGGAGTGCGCAGGAGAATATCCTGCAAGCCGCTCACCTGTTTATTAAACAGGTCACTGAGCGTGTGACCAGGGTGAGACATTCCGAGGAAGGTATGCAGGTTAGCCCCGCCGAGGTCGGCATCGATCATGATGCAGCGCTTGCCCTGGCTGGCCAGGGTCATGGCAATACCGGTGCTGATGACCGACTTGCCGACGCCACCCTTACCGCCTCCGATGGCCCAGATTTGCGGCCTGGAGGTCTCTATTTCTGAATCAACCGGCCCTGTCATAAGCGTCTCGCGCATTAGAAATCGGCTACGGCAGCTCCTGCAAACCGCAGGTTACATTTAGAACAGAATCATCAAAAAATAAAAAATCGTGCACCCTTTGTCTAATAAATTCAGGAAGATGTCAAGGTTCACACCTCATTCTCGCCAACCAAAAGTGCGGCGAAACTGCAGTACGGCCATCAACACTGCACCGGCGGCAGCTACAAACAGACCGCTGTAGGCCACGCCGGGACCGTATTCTGCGACCGGCAAAAATCTATCCAGCTGATCAAGCAGAATGCCAACAAAAGAAGTACCAAAGGCGCCGGCAGTGAAAAAAACCAGGTTGTACAGTCCCATGCCGACCCCGGCCTGCTCCGGCGACAGGGTCATTGAAATCGTCTTGGCCAACGCCGACTGGACAAAGGCAAAACCGGTGTAGCAAATCATCAGTAAAAGAAGAATAGGCAACACGCCGATTGACAGCAGCCCGGCCATAAGCAGGTAACCGAGCAGTAGCAGACCAAACCCGGCATGCACAATAGGCACACTCCCCCAACGGTCGGCAAGGCGACCACCTACTACCCCGAGTATAGCTGCAGTCAAGGCACCGGGGAAAATGACCAGCCCGATCTTGGCGGTTGAAACAGTATGCACTTCGCGCAATAGCAATGGGACAGCGAAGAAGTAGCCGAACACGGTACTGACACCGAGAAAAGTACTGATCAACCCCTGACGAAAGCGTCGATTCTGCAACAGCTCCGGGCTCACAAACGGGTTGTCAATCCGGCGGATATGCCAATTAAAAATAGCCAGCAGGAAAAGCGATAAGGGCAAAGCAAACCAGAGCCCCCGGGTCACGAACAGTAACAGGCAGGTCACCCCGACGCCGAGCAATAAGCCACCCAATAAATCAAAATGTTCATCACGCGTCGGCTCCTGCGGCAGCAGTTTGCGTGCGGCATAAATAGCAAACAGGGTAGCCAGAGAGATCAGAAACAGATAGCGCCAGTGCCAGTGACCGGCTATATAACCACCGACGACCGGCCCGACACCGGCTGCAAACGCAACGGTTGAAGCGACCGCTCCAAGCACCCGCCCGCGTCCACTGGCCGGAAAGTAGCGCGTCGCCACCAACATCGCCATCGCCGGAATTGCCCCGCCACCGCTCGCTTGCACCAGACGGCCGAGCAACAGTTGAACATAATTGTCGGTAAAATAACCGAGCAGAGCGCCGATATTAAACAGAACCAGGCCGATGGTCAGCAACCGCCGGATTGGATAAATGTCAGCCAACTTGCCGTAGGTCACCGCAGCCAGGGCAAATACAATAATATAGCCGGTGATAACCCAGCTTACATCCGAAGCGGTCAGACCAAAATCACTGGAGATATCCGGCACCGCGACATTAAACATGGTGCCGTTCAATACGGAGAAAAAGACAATACTGCAGAGCAGTGCCACAACTCTGATCTGGAAGTGCGTCGTTATTTCAGTTGTCTGCCCTGCAGCCATCGGTTCTCCACAGAAAAAAGCTGACATTGCGCCAGCAAAATCGACACCAGCAGCCTGTCTGACTTACCGGACCGAAGCGAAAATTTGAGCGTTTGAGAGCAGATTTTAGCTCATTTGCAGCCGCATAGCCATAGCTATGGGGCAAAAAAGAGTTGAGATATGAGCCAATCGATCGAATTTGCAGCCGGTGCATGAAAAGCCCGACAGGCCGCTAGGCGAATCAACCGGGCCGAACAATGTTTTTTACACCGAACGAACCTTGATTTGGCCTGTCATTCACCGTATAGTTCATATTCGCTTATCGGGCTACAACACTCACCGCTCCATAATCAGGAGTATGATTTGCACGAACTCGGCATCACCCAGAGCATTGTCGATATCGCTGAAAAAACCGCGCGTGAGCAAAAGGCCGAAAAAGTTCTCAGCGTCACGGTCGAAATCGGTGAACTCTCCGGTGTCGTTGCCGAGGCAGTCGAATTCTGTTTTGAGGCCTGTATTCAGCAGAGTTTTCTCGAAGGGAGTCGACTGATTATCAAGCGAATTCCGGGACTCGGCCGGTGCGATGATTGTGGCGCCGAAGTTAAAATTGACAACATGACCTTCACCTGCAGCGACTGCGGCAGTTACGCGCTGCAACGGTTGCAGGGTGAAGAATTGAATATCAAGGAAGTGGAGATCGAATAGCGATGTGTATCGATTGCGGCTGTGCCGAACCCCATACTCACGACCATAAACATGACCACGATACGGCCAGGACGATAACTGTCGGCGAAAGCCTGTTGGCCAAGAATGATCGTCTGGCGGCGGTAAATAGAGAGAAGTTCAATTCCTATGGATTGCTGACCCTCAACCTGGTCAGTTCACCCGGCTCCGGGAAAACTACTCTTCTCGAAAAAACTCTGACTGATCTCAAGGGCCAGTTCGGTTTCGCCGTCCTCGAAGGCGACCAGCAGACTGCCAACGATGCCGAGCGGATTGCCGCCACCGGCGTTCCGGTGCACCAGATCAACACCGGCGCCGGCTGCCATCTCGATGCACACATGGTCGGCCACGGCGTTGAGCATTTCGACCTTGAAAAAGCCGATATTCTGATGATCGAGAATGTCGGCAACCTGGTCTGTCCCGCCGCGTTCGACCTTGGCGAAGACCTGAAAGTCGCGGTGCTGTCGACAACTGAAGGCGAAGACAAACCGGCCAAATATCCGCAGATGTTCCGGGCGGCGCAGTTGATGATCATCAACAAGATCGACCTGTTGCCATACCTCGATTTCGACATGAAAAAATGTCGGGAGTACGCGCTGCAAGTCAACCCGGAGTTGACCATCATGGAGCTCTCCTGCCGTAGCGGCGAAGGGATCAATGCCTGGTACGACTGGCTAAAAACTACACTCACTGAAAAAAAACAGTAGAACAAGGAGCTGAATATGTGTCTTGGTGTCCCGATGCTGGTCAAGAGCATTGAAAATGATATGGCGCTGTGTGAAATCGACGGCGTACAGCGTGAAGCGAGCCTGATGATGATCGACGGCGTTGCAGTCGGTGATTTTGTATTGATTCATGCCGGATTCGCCATCGAACGAATCGATGAAGACGAGGCGCAGCTGACCCTGGATGCACTCCGCTCAGCCCTCGACCAGGGGCTGGTACCGGAATGAAACTGTCATCCGATTTCCGCGATCCGGAGCTGGCCCGTGGACAACTTGACGCCATCGCCCGAACGGTTGCCAATTACGACGGCACAATGACCCTGATGGAGGTCTGTGGCACTCACACCATGGCGATCTACCAGCACGGTATCCGTTCCCTGCTGCCGCCGCAGGTCCGCCTGATATCAGGTCCTGGCTGTCCGGTCTGTGTCACGCCGGTCGGTTTTGTCGACCACGCTGTCGCCCTGGCCCGCAGGCCACAGACGGTAATCGCCACCTTCGGCGACATGGTCCGGGTTCCCGGCTCATCCAGCAGTCTGCAACATGAACAAGCGACCGGCGCCCGGATTCAGATCGTCTATTCACCGCTCGATGCAGTAGCTTTTGCCGAGAAACACCCGGAGCTTGAGGTCGTCTTTCTCGGTGTCGGTTTCGAAACCACTACGCCGACCATCGCCGGAGCAGTCGTGACCGCTACTCAAAAAGGGTTAAAAAATTTCTCGGTCCTCTGCAGCCACAAAACCATGCCGGGACCGATGGCGGCGTTGGCCGGAGATCCGGAACTACAGGTCGATGGTTATCTTTGCCCGGCCCATGTCAGCGCCATCATCGGCGCCGATGCCTACAGACCGCTGGTTGACGCCTACAACGTACCGTGTGTCGTCACCGGCTTTGAACCCCTCGATGTCCTGCAGGGGATCCATATGCTAGCCAGGCAGATCATCGCCAAAGAGGCGAAGGTCGAAACCCAGTACAGTCGCGTAGTCCGCCCTCAGGGGAACCCAAAAGCACTCGCCCTGTTGCATCAAGTTTTCGAGCCATGCGATGCCCGCTGGCGCGGTATCGGCGATATCCCGGACAGCGGTCTGCAGCTGCGCCCCGAGTACTCAGCCTTCGATGCAGCCAGGAAACTGCCAATCGATATAGAACCGGCCAAAGAACATGCCGGCTGCCTCTGTGGCGAGATTCTAAAAGGTAAAGTCAGTCCAACTGACTGCCCGCTGTTCCGCACCGTCTGCACCCCGGAAGAACCGGTCGGTGCCTGTATGGTTTCGAGCGAGGGGACCTGCGCGGCTGAATACAAGTATGGTTCTTGATTTAGGACTATGCACACAAATGATATTAGGGAGTTAAAGTTGAAATCCGACATCATCCTGCTCGGCCACGGCAGTGGCGGTACTCTGAGCCACCAGCTACTCGATGAACTGATTATTCCGGCGCTCTCCGGCGTCGCCCAGAGCGATCAGAATGACGCTGCTGTACTGCCGGAGCAACCTGGCCGACTCGCCTTTACCACCGATTCTTTCGTGGTCGATCCAATCTTCTTCCCCGGCGGCAACATCGGTGATCTGGCTGTCAACGGCACGGTTAACGACCTCGCTATGGCTGGCGCTAAGCCACTCTACTTAAGCGTTGGTCTGATCCTCGAGGAAGGTCTGCCGATCGACGACCTCCGGCAAATACTTGAGTCGATGCGCCAGGCAGCCGAAAACGCAGGAATCAACATTGTCACCGGCGACACCAAAGTGGTGCCGCGTGGCAAAGCTGACCGGATCTTTATCAACACCGCCGGTGTCGGCCTGATCGAACACGACCTGACCATCAGCGGCAACGGCGCCAGGCCCGGCGATCAGATTCTGATTAACGGTTTTATCGGTGATCATGGTATGGCAGTGCTTGCCAGCCGCGAAGGGCTGGAACTCGAAAGTGATATCCGGACTGATTGCGCCCCGCTTAACCAGTTAGTCGACAATATTCTGGCAGCTGGTGGAAGTAGCATCCACGTGCTGCGCGATCCGACCCGGGGAGGAGTAGCCACCACCCTGAAAGAGATCTGTCTGCAATCAGATGTCGAGATCACCCTCGAGGAGACGTTGTTGCCGGTGCGTGAAACCGTCGCCGGGGCCTGCGCCATCCTCGGCCTCGACCCGTTGTTCGTCGCCAACGAGGGCAAACTGCTGGTCTGTGTCGCTCCAGAGGTGGCCGACGCCGTCCTGACCGCTATGCGCGCCTGCCCGGAAGGGGCTGATTCCACCCGGATTGGTGAAGTAACCGGCGCGGGTGATGGCCGTCTGCGTCTGCACACCGCCATCGGCGGCCTGCGTTCGATCGAAATGCTCGCTGGCGAACAGTTACCACGTATTTGTTAGCCACGCTCTTTCTCTTCTATGGTGTCATCTCGACCTTCGGGAGAGATCTTGCTTCTTACTGGTTCAAAAGAACAGATTTCTCCCTGCTTGTGCGCCATAGCCTTGGCAAAGGCGTATGGTCGAAATGACATAAAACTCTTATATATTCTATGCCCCACACCCTGCTCGACATAATTAAAACCAACCTGCCGGATAGCTCGCCCGACGCCTGTCGGCTGTTCCACGGCCGGGGTCAAACCGTCGCCGATCTGGAAGCGATCACCCTCGACTGGTATCCACCGCTTCTAATCCTGACCCTATATAGCAAATTTCCAGAAGATTGGCTGCAAAAGTTGGCGGATGGACTACAGCAGCTGTTCGGTAGCCGCCTTGCGTGCCTGATTGTCCAACAGCGCCGGGCAAAACCGGAACCCGGGCGGATCCTCTTCGGCACCCTGCCGAAGCAATCTGTTGCTGAAGAAATTGCCTGCGTTACCTGCTTGATCCGTTGGCGCATCAGAATATCGGTATCTTTCCCGACATGGCGACCGGTCGTACTTATGTCCGTAGCATCGCCGACGGAAAAACAATCCTCAATCTGTTCGCCTACACCTGCGGCTTTTCAGTCGCGGCCATAGCCGGTGGTGCAAAGCGTGTGGTCAATCTCGACATGAATCGCCGCCTGCTCGACCGAGGCCGACAGAATCATCTGCTCAATAATCAGGATCTGCGCAACGTCGCATTTCTCGGTCACGATCTGTTCAAGACCTTTGGTCGATTGAAGCGTGAGGGACCATTCGATCTGATTATCCTCGACCCGCCGTTTTTTCAGCATGGCAGCTTTTCGGCCGAGCGTGATTGGCCAAAGATGCTGCGCCGGTTGCCTGAGTTACTAGTCGAGCATGGAGAGGTTCTGGCCGCTGTCAGCGCACCGGAACTCGGGCTCTCTTTCCTGCGCCAGCAAATTGCCAACACTTTGCCCGGGGCACAGATACTTACGCACCTGACCGCAGGAGACGATTTCCCGGAACAGGACCCGGACAAGGGGTTGCACCTGCTCCACACCAGACTGTGTTGATCATCTGAATTTAAAAAAAGAGCACGCCAGCTTTTCAGCTGACGTGCTATATGGAGAAGAAGCGGTTATGAAGAAGTAAAAATCCCGCCCTTTGAATAGAAGATAACAGTCAATTCCATTTATTACAATAGTCAAATGTTATATTTCCCCATTATTAATGTGGCAATTGTCAAGTCCCGGTACCGGCTTGCTTATGGAGATTGAAAACGTAGTATCAAAAAATCTATTTTCGGTTGGTTT
>JAUVAJ010000121.1 GCA_030591795.1 Desulfuromonadales bacterium
TTGACTTCCTGAATTTCGTTGATCAACTGAATGCGCCGGTCCTCGGAATCGCGGATAATCCGCTCACCATGCAACTGGGCGTTGGCGGTAATAATCTCGGCTTCCTTCCGGGCGTTGTTTTTGATCTCGCCAGCCATCTTCTGCGTGGTGACCAGGGTCTCCTTCAGCATTGTCTCACGACTGCGCATCTCATCGAGTGATGCCTTGGTCCGCGCCAACTCCTCGCGCACTTCCTGATTCATTCGCATCAACCGTTCCATCTCGTTGGCAACCTGCTCGAGGAACTCATCGACCCCGTATTTCTCATAGCCAAAAGGGCGGGTTTTAAACTGTTGTTGCTGAATGTCAATCGGCGTAATAGCCATAATAAATATCCTCAGCCGAGACTGTTAGCCAGCCGATACAGTCCAGACAAAATGATCTGTTTTATGAAGAACAGAAAAAACAGCAGGGCAATCGGGGTCAGATCAATGCCGCCGAACACCAGGGGCAACACCCGGCGAATCCGGTAAAACACCGGATCAGTCATTTTGTGTAAAAAACGCACGATCGGATTATACGGATCGGGGTTAACCCAGGAGATTAACGCCCGGCCAATGACAACATATATATATAGCTGGATCAACAGATCGAACAGCTGGGCAAAGGCCCTTATCAGATCACTCAACACCGCACATACCCCTTTTATCTTATCCATGCAGGCGTAAATGCCTGCAACTGCTCAATTTTATACAGCATTACCGCTAAAACTGTCAATTTCTTTCCCGTCTCCCCAATCGAGACTTGTGTTTTGACATCGATACAAAAAACCGTTATAAGTACGGACTTTAACGCATTCCATTCAATTCGAGGGCAATTATGGTTCAGACCAACAATCTTAAAGTTACCAGCGTCAAACCGATTATCACACCGGAAGAACTTAAACAGGTATTCCCGGTATCGGAGAAATCGGCCGAGTTTGTCACCCGTTCACGGGCTCAAATCCAGGACATTCTGTGGAATCGTGACCGACGCCTGATGGCGGTGGTTGGCCCCTGTTCGATCCACGATCCGGAAGCGGCGGTTGACTACGCCCGCCGCCTGGCCAAGCTGAGCAAGGAGATCGACGATCAGATTCTGGTCGTCATGCGGGTATATTTTGAAAAACCACGGACTACGGTCGGCTGGAAGGGCTTGATCAACGACCCGGAGATGAACGGTACGCACCAGATATCCAAAGGGCTCGGCGTGAGCCGTCGCCTGCTCTGCATCATTAACGATCTCGGCCTGCCGGTTGCAACCGAGATGCTCGATCCGATCACACCGCAATATATGGCCGACCTGCTCAGTTGGGGAGCCATTGGCGCCCGGACCACCGAATCTCAGGTTCATCGGGAGATGGCCAGCGGGCTATCCTTCCCGGTCGGATTTAAAAATGGCACTGACGGTGGTCTGCAAATCGCTCTCGACGCCATGCAATCGGCCCTGCATTCTCACAGTTTCCTCGGCATCAGCCGTGAAGGACAGGCCGCCATCGTCAAAACCACCGGCAATCAAGACGTCCACATCGTACTGCGCGGCGGCAACTCTGGCCCTAACTTCAGCCCAGCCGACATTGCCGAGACGACTGCGCGCCTGGACAAAGTTGGACTGAAAACCGGCATTATGGTCGACTGCAGCCACGCCAACTCAAACAAGAATCACGAAAAACAGGGCGAAGTCCTCGACAGTGTTCTGGAGCAGATCAAAGCCGGTTCCAGCACTTTGTCATCGGTCATGATCGAGAGCAACATCGAGGCTGGTAATCAGCCGATGTGTGACGATCTGGCTGACCTGAAATACGGTGTGTCGATCACCGACAAATGTGTCGACTGGGCGACCACTGAAACCATGCTGCGTAAAGCCCATGCTGAATTGAAAGCAATGGGTGGGCGCTCGATCTAAAATGGCAAACGACCCGAAAAAAGATCCTGCAGCTAGTTGTTGACCACCGAAAGCGCCGCCGGGAGTGG
Organism: Desulfuromonadales bacterium; assembly: GCA_030591795.1. The sequence goes on from JAUVAJ010000121.1 coordinate 1,992, forward strand.
CGCCCGACAATTCAACAACCGACGCCTGCTGCCCACCGACCACGCCCGACATCCGACGTGAACGGCCGGGCTACGCCCTCTGCCGCTATGTCAGCGGCTGGGTGGAGACTCCGAGCGGCGAAATACCGCAGATTACCGGGCAACTTAAATTCCTCGACATCGCCGGTCACTGGGCCATGCGCTGGGGCTTCGGCCGCAGCCATTATAGTGTCGCACCCGGTCTCTACGCTATCGGCACCCCAACAACCGACTCACCGGTCCTGGTCTCGGCCAACTACAAATTGAGCTTCGACGTGCTGCGTCGTGCAGTCGCTGGTCTCGACCTCTGGATTCTGGTCATTGACACCAAGGGGATTAATGTCTGGTGCGCCGCCGGCAAAGGCACTTTCGGCACCGCCGAGATTGTCAATCGGGTCAAGGCGACTGCACTTGAGCAGGTTGTCAGCCATCGCCAACTGATCGTGCCGCAGCTCGGCGCCCCCGGTGTCGCCGCGCATGAAGTCCGTAAACAGTGCGGGTTCAAAGTTATTTATGGGCCGATTCGCGCCGTGGACATCAAACCGTTCCTGGCCGCTGAAATGCAGGCGACCCCGGAAATGCGCCGGATTACCTTCAGCACTCGCGACCGTTTTATCCTGACCCCGGTCGAATTGACCGTATTCTGGAAAAATGCTCTTCGAGCAGCCGTGATCCTGCTGATCCTCGGTGGCATCGGCCCATCAATCTTCTCGTTCAGCGCCGCCTGGAGCCGCGGTGGAGCGGCTATTTTGATCGGCCTGGCCGGCCTGTTTACCGGCGCCGTAATTGCTCCGATCCTACTTCCCTGGCTGCCCGGGCGTGCCTTTGCCTTTAAAGGAGCAGTCGCCGGGGTGGCGGCCAGCTTCCTGATTCTTCTGACCACCGGCCCTTACAGTTTCTTCAGCGGTCTGGCGACCTTGTTCAGCTTGACCGCCGTAGCCTCTTATGCCGCCATGAACTTCACCGGCTCCTCGACCTACACCTCACCGAGCGGAGTCGAAAAAGAGATGCGCTTCTCCATACCGCTGCAAATCTGTGCCCTGCTTCTGGCCGGGATCATCTGGATCTGGACAGCATTCTAATTTCCATCCGTAAACAGCCCTTTTCCGCAATCTAGGCGTCAGCCTGCGCACTTACTTTGTGCGGCGTAACAACTACACCTCCGCGTAAATGCTTGCCTTCCTTGATCTTGCGAAAAATTGCACGTTTACAATCTGGAAACTTTGTGTAAATCTTTATTGAGTAATTGAATTTATAGAAAGAAGATGATGGCTGAGCTGAAATACCTGGAAGGGGTAGTCACCCTGCAATATGATGAGCCGACTTGCATCGGCTGTGGCATGTGCGCCACGGTCTGCCCGCATGCGGTGTTTGTCGTCGAAGAGAAAAAAGCCCGGATCGTCGATCGCGATCGTTGTATCGAATGCGGCGCCTGCGCCGGTAACTGCCCGGTAAAGGCGATCAGTGTCGAAGCCGGCGTCGGCTGCGCCAGCGCCATCATCTACAGCTGGATTACCGGCAACGAACCGAGCTGCGACTGCGAAGGCGGCAGCTGCTAACGTCAGGATTTATTCTTCCCTCCGTACACCAATTTACTTTTAACTATATTTTTTAACTGAGCTCAAATTCAACACCGGCTCTTACAGCGATAGTTTGTCCAATATCCAGTGCTGCCGTCGCCGCCGGCGATGGCGCATTGAGCACATGAATCATCCCCTCACCGGAAACCAGACAAAAGTCATCCAACAATTTACCTTTACGATCAACCGCCTGGGCACGAACACCGGAACCGGCACGGACAATATCGGCTGATCTGATCTCCGGGACCAATCTCTGCAGGTCTTTGACAAAGCTCGACTTGCTCAGGGAGCGTATCGTCTCACTGAGACCGGTGCGCCAGAAACGCCAGGCCAGCTTAGTGAATCCGGAGTAAGACAAGGTGTCAAAGGTATCGTACAGGGAAAAATCGTTCCAGTTGTACCCTTCTCGCTTCAAGGCAAGCACCGCATTGGGGCCAGCCTCAACGCCACCATGAATCATCCGGGTAAAATGGACGCCGAGAAACGGCATTTCCGGATCCGGCACCGGATAGATCAAATTGTTAACCAGCCTGGTTTGTTCCGACACCAGTTCGTAATATTCTCCGCGAAACGGAACAATCCGGATACCGGGGTCGACACCACACATGCGTGCCACCCGATCACACTGTAGACCGGCACAATTGATCAAGCCCCGGCAAAAAAACTCATGCTTTGCCGTTTTCAGAACAAAACCACCATCGCGTTTCTTGACCGCGGTGATTTCACTGTCGATATGTACCGTACCACCCTGCTGACTGATCACCGACGCCATCACCTTGGCGACCTCGGTATAATCGACGATACCGGTCTGCGGCACAAACAGGGCAGCTACGCCAGCGGCATGGGCTTCGCGCTGACGCAGTTGCTGCGCATCGAGCCGCTCCAGTCCCTCAAGACCATTGGCTTGCCCACGCCGTTCCAGTTCGTCAAGTGCTGGCAACTCCTGCTCATTGACCGCCACCACCACCTTGCCACAACGTTCATGGTCGATTTCATGCTCGGCACAAAACCGGTACAGCGCCTCTCTGCCGGCGATACAAGTCTGCGCTTTCATGGAGCCCGGGGCATAGTAAAGGCCGGCATGAACCACACCGCTATTATGACCGGTCTGATGGCAGGCAACCGTTCGCTCCTTCTCAAACACTGACACAGAAAGTCCCGGAAACTCTTCCTGCAGAGCGAGGGCGGTTGCCAATCCGACAATGCCGCCACCGATTACCGCGAGCTCAGTTGTCTTCATTTGAAAGTTGCCCGTTGCAGGCTATTCGCCGTGGGCATAATTCTCCACCTCGATGCGCAGGTCGTCAACATTAACCAAGGACACCACCTCCTCTTCCCTTTCACAACGGATCACCCCTTGCTCAACCCATTCCAGTATTTTTTCCTGTTGCACACCAAATTTTGCTGCCGCATCCTCAGGACTGTACCAAGTTTTCATCAAAGCCATAAATGCCTCCTTTCAAGTTTCTATAAGTTTAGCCGACGCTTTTCGCTTTACAAGTTACAACCGACAACCTAAATTGGTTCTGTTTAGAAAATTTAATTTAATCCAAAGCAATAACCTCTCTGAAACTTTGGCTATGTAATTATTTATGGGTTACTCCATCCTCATCATTGACGACACCAAACCGATCCGCCAGCAGATTCTCGATACTCTGCAGGATACCAATCTGTTCAGTGATTATTTTGAGGCCGCCGATGGGATAGAAGGCTTCAAAACCCTGCTTACGGAAAAGATTGATCTGGTGCTGTGCGATGTTGAGATGCCGGGGATGGATGGCTTCAAGTTTCTGAGTCTGGTCAATTCCCGCGAAGAATTGCGCGACATTCCAGTGCTATTGCTGACCAGTCACGAAGCGATGTCGACCAAGATCCGGGGGCTTAAACAAGGAGCCAGCGATTATCTCACCAAACCGTTCAGTCCCGAAGAACTGCTGGCCCGGCTCAATATCCATCTCAAGATCAAAACCCTGCAGGACAACCTCAAAGAGAGCAACCAGCGTCTGCTACAGCTATCACTGACCGATCCACTGACCGAACTGAACAACCGCCGCCACCTGATGGAGATTCTCGACAGCGAGTTTGAGCGCTCCCGTCGTACCAAAGACCCATGTGCCTTCATAATGGTCGATCTTGACCATTTCAAGCGGGTCAACGACACCTATGGCCACCAGCAGGGTGATGCCGTCCTGCGCGCCACCGCCCTGGAGATCAAACGCCAGCTGCGCCAATACGATTCAGCCGCCCGCTTCGGCGGTGAAGAATTCGCACTGCTTCTACCCGAGACTTCTCCGGAAGATGCAATAATGGTGGCAGAGCGTTTACGTCAGAGCCTTTGTGACATGAAATTCACCGGCTCCATAGCCGACCTGACCATGACCGCCAGTTTCGGTATCGCCACGATCCCTTATGAAAAAATAACCTCGGTCGAAGAGCTGATTCGCCTCGCCGACGACGCCCTGTACATAGCTAAAAACAACGGTCGCAACCGGGTTGAAATAAATACCAACTGAGGCTCAAAACTCCCTTCACATCGAACAA
>JAUVAJ010000264.1 GCA_030591795.1 Desulfuromonadales bacterium
TCGCCATGCCGATGTGATAATAGTGGTGGGTGACGATATCGTTGCCGTCGATCCGGGAATTGACCGTCGGATAGTCTTTGAGTGCCCCGACACAAGCTTTGACGAAGAACGACATGAAACCGAGCTTGACCCCATGCTTCTTCTGAAAGGTGTCACGGTGTGTCGCCCGCAGGGCAAGCAGGCGAGACATGTCAGCTTCATTGAACGTGGTCAACATCGCTGTCTGCTGCCGCGCTTCGAGCAACCGCTCGGCGATCCGTTTGCGAATCGGTGTCATCGGTGTCCGCTCGACCGGACCTTCGCCCGGAACATCGGCCAGGTTGGAGGCGATCACAGCCGGCGACGGGGCGGCGGCCGGCTGCTGGGGCGGAATCGGCGCTACGGACGGTGCCGGGGCGGCCGGAACCGGTTGCGGCGCAACTGGAACAGGCTTCGGCGGCGCAGGTTCAGCTTTCGGAGCTGCTGGCGGTGCGGCAGGAGCTGACACATCTGCAGCGGCCTCCGGCTGCACATCAGTGGTTTCGATCTGGCCGATCACGGTGCCGGGGGCGACAGTCTCACCCTCCTTAACGCTAATATGCAGAATGCCAGCGACTTCAGCATTGATTTCCAGTGCAACCTTGTCGGTCTCCAGCTCGCAGATCAGCTCGTCACGCTTGACCGAGTCACCATCCTGCTTGTTCCAGCGTGAGACGACAACTTCCTGTATCGATTCACCAACTTCAGGAATCTTGATCTCCATACTTTATTCCTCCAATGCAGGTCTCAATCAGCCTGCAGGTTAAATGCTTCGGCCAACAGTTTTTCCTGTATCTCTTTGTGCAGCCGGTGTGAACCGACCGCCGTGGCGGCCGCGGCGCGACGCCCGATATAACGCAACGGCCGTTTGCCGACCTTCTCCAGCTTCGGCGACAGGTGCGTCCAGGCCCCGGCGTTAGCCGGCTCTTCCTGCACCCAACAGAGCTCCGCCTCAGCTGAATAACCTTGTAAAACTTCATCAAGCCGATCGACCATCAACGGATAGAGTTGCTCCACCCGGATGATCGCCACCTGATTATGCTTGCCGGCAGTTTTCTCGGCCATAAGTTCATAATAGATTTTGCCGCTGCAGAGCAGAATCCGCTTGACCGCTTCCGGGGCATCAACATCATCGATAATCGTCTGAAATCCGCCGGAGCTGAACTCATCAAGCGACGAGCGACACTTAGGATGACCCAACAGGCTCTTCGGCGTAAAGACGATCAATGGTCGCCTGAACGGCAGCTTGATCTGGCGGCGTAAAAGATGAAACAGCTGCGCCGGGGTCGAAGGGTTCACCGCAAACATGTTGTTATCGGCGCAGAGTTGCAGATAACGCTCGATCCGGGCGCTTGAATGTTCAGCCCCTTGCCCCTCGTAACCATGCGGCAGAAACATCACCAGGCCGCTGCTGCGATCCCACTTTGAGGAACTGCCGGCAATAAACTGGTCGATAATCACCTGCGCGCCGTTGGCAAAATCGCCGAATTGAGCTTCCCAGATTACCAGCCCGTCCGGGGTTTCGAGCGAATAACCGTATTCGAAACCGAGCACAGCAACCTCGGACAACATGCTGTCATAAACCTGAAACTGATGCGGACGGCTACGCAGCATCGCTAACGGCACGTGCATCGCCGCGGTCTGTAGATCATGCAAGACGGCATGACGATGATTAAAGGTGCCGCGCCGTGAATCCTGCCCGGAAATTCGCACCGAATAACCTTCGTCAAGCAGCGTTGCGTAACAAAGTATCTCGGCATTGCCCCAATCGAGCGGCTGGTCATCGACAAACGCCGTGACTCGTCCGGCGATCAGTTTGGCAATTTTCGGATGCGGGGTAAATGTTTCGGGTAGCTCACCCAGCTTTTGTCCGAGTGTAACCAACTTTTGCCGATCAACCGTGGTCGCCGGATCGACTGCGGAATACTCACGCAGCATATTTGCCCATTTACCTTGAAAGCCGAGATCCGGTGCCGCTTCCGGCTGACCGTCAAAGGCCTGATTGAGACGCGCAACCACTGCCTGATCGATCGCCTCAAGTTCTTCAGCCGAGGCGACCGCTTCGGCAATCAGGTGATCCCGATAAAGGTCAGAGACCGGTGGGCGCTGGCGAATCCGTTCGTACATCAACGGCTGGGTGAAGTTCGGCTCGTCCCCTTCATTGTGCCCGTATTTGCGGAAGCAGATCATCTCCATCACCGCATCCTTGCCGAACTTCTGCCGGTACTCAAACGCAAGGGTGGAGGCCCAGACCACGGCTTCCGGATCTTCACCATTGACATGGAAGATCGGTACCATCAACATCTTGGCGACGTCAGTCGCATACCTGGTCGAGCGGGCATCAGCCGACAAAGTAGTGAAGCCGATCTGATTATTAACGATCAGGTGCAGGGTGCCGCCGGTCCGGTAACCTTCGAGTTGGGAGAGGTTGAAGATTTCGGCAACCATCCCCTGGCCGGCAAAGGCTGCATCGCCATGTAGCAGAACCGGCAGGACCTGCGACGCACCAGCCTTGCCGTAATCATCCTGCCTGGCGCGGGCTTTCCCTTCGACCACCGGATCGACCGCTTCGAGATGACTCGGATTTGGTGCCATAGTCAAGTGAATCGACCGATTGTCAGCCAGGGGCACATCGATGGAGAAACCTTTATGGTATTTTACGTCACCGTCGCCGACGAACCCGAACTCCATGTTGTCGCGAAACTCGGCGAACATATTTTCTAGCGGCTTGCGACATATATTAGCCAGAACATTAAGCCGTCCCCGGTGAGCCATGCCGAACACCAGATCACGAACACCCGCGGCGCCGGCTTTTTTGATCAGGGCGTGTAACGCAGCAATGATGGTCTCGCCACCTTCAAGCGAAAACCGTTTCTGGCCAGGGAATTTACGGTGTAAAAAAGATTCAAAACGGGTCGCTTCGAGCAGCTCACGATAAATTTCCAGACGCTCTTCCCGGGTCAGCTGAGGCCGGTTACTACATAGCTCCATCCGGTCCTTCAACCATTGCCGCTCATCAGGATCCTGAATATGCATAAATTCAGCACCGATCGAACGACAGTAAGTATCGCGCATCACCTTAATGATTTCACGTAGAGTTGCAGTCTCGCGAATGAACCGGTTGCTGCGGAAGGTCCGGTCGAGATCGGCCTCTTCGAGATCGAATTCAGCCAGAGAGAGTTGCGGGTGATCAGTCATGCAGGGAGTTAACGGGTCGATGCAAGCCATAACGTGGCCCATATCCCGATAGCGATAAATCAACGACTGAACCGAGTAAGGTTTCAGCCCGGCATCGCCGTCGGCTTCAACAGCCACGGCGCCGAGGTTAAAACCGGCAAAATACGATTGCCACTGAACAGAAACACTGGCCGGGTCGGCCTGCCAGTCGAGATAAAGTTGCTCAACCCATTCGGGACTCTGAAGAAAATCTTTTGCCATAGGTTACCACTCACCCATCTGTGTAAAATAACTGCAATAAAGAGTATAGCAGGTCTTTGCCAAGTCGGAATATTTTCGTTCAAAACGTTGCAAATCGGCAATGAGCGGTCATAATTATATTGAAGCCAAAATGTAATGCAGTTAAATGACAATGCTTAACAA
>JAUVAJ010000248.1 GCA_030591795.1 Desulfuromonadales bacterium
TGTGTGCATATCATTCTCGGGTTGCCGGGTGAGGACCGGGCGGCGATGCTGGCGATTGCCGATGAAATGGCACGGCTCAAGGTCGATGGGGTCAAGATTCATCTGCTGCATGTGTTGCGCGGAACTGAATTAGGTGAGCTGTACGAGCGGGATGAGATAACAGTGTTGGAACAGGATGAGTACGTTGCGTTGGTCGCCGATTTTATCGAACGGCTGCATCCGCAGACCCTGATCCATCGCTTAACCGGTGATGGACCGCGCGAAATTCTGCTGGCGCCACTCTGGTCCTTGAATAAATGGGAAGTGCTCAACGCGATTGACGCTGAGCTGGAACGCAGGCAGACGGCTCAGGGGAGTCGTTGCGCAGTGAAATGAAAGATGGTGCAGGTTTTACTGTTGAGCGATAACCTTGTCTGACTCAACCGGAATCTCGGTCGATCCACTCCAGGAAATCAATAACAAAGAAGCCCATACGATACCAACCAGCAATACAATTAATCGTGTCATAGCGTCGTAAGATATAGAAACAGTGACATTTAAGCAAGGGGAAATTCACCCGTCTGGATACTTGCCTGCCTGCCGCATTTCATGCTATCTTCTGCGCCGATTTAACAACGCTCAGCCGGCCCGCAAAGACCGGCTGTTGCTGTCTTTTTCCGGTGGTTTTATGAATCTGTCTTCGCTCAATCCCGAACAGCGTGCAGCTGTTGAACATAAAGATGGACCGTTGCTGATACTGGCCGGTGCCGGCTCGGGCAAGACCCGTGTCATCACCAGCCGGATTGCCCACCTGATGGCGCAGGGTGTTGCACCGGATCAGATCCTGGCGGTCACGTTTACCAATAAGGCTGCCCGGGAGATGCGCGAGCGGGTGACCGAGACGGTCGGGTCGATCACCAATAGCGGCATGGTGATTTCAACCTTTCACTCGCTCGGCATGTTGATTCTGCGCGAACGCATCGACCGGATCGGTTTTAAGAAAAACTTCAGTATTTATGGTGCTGGCGATCAAAGCCGATTGATCCGCGACCTGGTCCGCGATCTCGCGCCGCAAGGTGAAAAGTATGACGCGGATCGCATCCTCTCCCTGATATCCGCCGGCAAGAACCGGCTGGAGACGCCGGAATCGTTTCGCTACAATCCGGGTGATCCGTACGCCGCGATGGCCGCAGAAGTTTACTCGCGGTATCAGAAGCGACTTAAAGCGTTCAATGCTGTCGATTTCGATGACATTCTGTTGCTGACTGAACGGCTGTTGCGCGAACATACAGATCTGCGCGATGCTTACCGGGACCGGTTTCGCTACATCATGGTCGATGAGTATCAGGATACCAATATGGCGCAATATAAGATACTGCGCCTGTTGGCCGATGGCCATCGCAACTTTTGTGTGGTCGGTGATGACGATCAATCAATCTACGCCTGGCGTGGCGCCAATCCGGGTAATATCCTCGATTTTGAAAAAGACTTTCCCGGCACCAAAGTGGTGAAGCTGGAGAGTAATTATCGTTCAACCGGCAATATCCTCGCGGCGGCCAACGCCGTGATTAAGAACAATGCCAAGCGCAAAGAGAAGGTGTTGCGTGCTACCGGCGAGGATGGGTTGCCGATCAGTCTGGTTACCTGCGAAGACGAGGAAGCCGAGGCTTCGCAGATTGTTGAACAGATCCGTGGTGCGGTTTATCGCAAGGAGGCCAGTTACTCTGATTTTGCCGTGCTGTACCGGACGAATCTTCAGTCGCGGGCATTTGAAGAACAGTTTCGTTATGAGGACTTGCCATATGTTCTGATCGGTGGTCAGCAGTTTTTTGACCGCAAGGAGGTCAAGGATATTCTGGCCTATCTGCGGGTGCTCGCCAATTCGAGTGATGAAGTCAACCTGCTGCGGATTCTTAACTATCCCAAGCGCGGTATCGGTTCGACCAGTGCCGACCGCTTGATCTGTGCCTCGGCCGAGCGGGGCTGTTCGCTCTGGAAAGTGCTTGGCGAAGTGATTACCGTCAATGATATTGATGCGAAAGCCGGTCAGGCCGTGCAAAAATTTGTTGATCTGCTGAATCGCTATCGGGAAAAATTCAAGGTAGTGTCGGGTTTGTCCGGGGTATTGCAGGAGATGATTAAAGAGCTCGGCATCGAGGCTGAAATCCAGCGCAGTCTCGACAATCCGGAGCTGGCGCGACGGCGCATGGAACATGTCGAAGACGTGATCAACGCCATGGCTGGCTACGAAGAGCGTGAGGCCCAGCCGACGCTGCGTGGCTTTCTGGAAAAGGTATCATTGCTCGATAACGAGGCGCCGGGCGGCGACAGCAAGGAGAAGAAGCTGGCGCAGGATGCGGTGGTGCTGATGAGCTTGCATTCGAGCAAGGGCCTTGAGTTTGACAATGTTTTTCTGGTCGGACTGGAGGAGGAATACCTGCCGCACCTCAAGTCGATCACCGAGTCACTCGATGTCGATGAAGAACGTCGTCTCTGTTATGTCGGCATCACCAGGGCGCGCAAGACCCTGACCTTGACCCATTGCGCACGGCGGCGCAAATTCGGCAAGATGATTGAGCGAGTCCCGAGCCGTTTCCTGGAGGAAATCCCTGAAGGTCTGCTGGTTGTTAAAAATGGGCAACAGAGTCCTGAGTGCGCAGCTGAGGAGCAGGAACAGCAGGCGTCCAGCTTTTTCTCAAATATCGGCGCTCTGTTCGAAGATTAATATTCAGCGCAATATTATGTAAAGCACAACGACCGCGATACAGGCGGCAACACACAGGGTGCCGCCGAGCTTCCAGTCTTTTGCTGGCGGGAGCGTGTCTGCGTCGATGCTGCCGACCACCGGGAAGCGCTCGATAACCGAGCGGACATGCGGTGCCGTTTTAAGTTCTTCAGTCAGATCAACACCAGCCTGGTGCGCGCCTTCGTGATCACCATTCTGCCAGCGCTCGCTCGCCGACAGATCATAGACCGTTCCATTTACTGCAACATACGATTTGCGACCATCTTTGCCATCAAATTGAGCCAGTTCCTGTAATGTCATATCATCCCTCCCGGATATTGAGAATTTATGTATTAATTGTACATGTTACCGGACTTATTGGCAATCGGTCGTGATCTAATATTTGTGAGGTTTAGTGATAGAGTTGTTTTATTGGTGGGTGAAACAACTGAATTATACTGGCAGGGTAAACGATATGCTTGTCCCTTGACCGGGAGTGCTCTCAACCTTAATCGTTCCGCCGTGCGATTTGACGATCTGTTTGACGATACTCATGCCGAGACCGAGGCCACCGATCGAAGTGTCAGATTGGTCGGCACGATAGAAATGGTCGAATATCTGCGCTATTTCTTCTTTGCTCATGCCTATCCCCTGATCGGTAATTGTGATCTGAAAATAGTCGTCAGTTGCGTCCATTGATGTGCTGATGGTGCTGCCAGCGTTGGAATATTTGATGGCATTACTCAACAGGTTTTCCAGTACCTGGGTAATTCGATCTTGATCAAATTCCTGAGTTGGCATCCTGGCGGTTTTGATCTCCAGCGTAAAAGTATGATCCTGATTGAGGGTTTCATGCTGTCGCACAACATCAGTCACCAGTCTGAGCAAGTCGGTATCGTTCAGGTGCAACGGCAGGGGGGTCCCCTTCTGGAGCCGACTGACATCGAGCAGGTCGTCAATGATTCGGGCCAGGACATGTCCTTTATTGCAAAGCTCAGCATGAAAATCATGTTGTTGTTGCTGGCTGAGAACATCACTTGTATTGTCCCGAA
>JAUVAJ010000304.1 GCA_030591795.1 Desulfuromonadales bacterium
AGTATGTAACCCGCGTCAAGGAATAGAGCACGGTATGACCGAGCCAAACTGGGCCCTGGCCAGTAAACAGCGGAACCTGATTGAAAGGGCCCGGATCGTTCAAGCGATCCGGGCTTTCTTTGTTGCCTACGATTTTCTTGAGGTAGAGACCCCGCAGCGGATTCCGGCCAACGCACCGGAACTGCACATTGATCCGATACCGAGCGGCGACAATTGGCTGCAGACCTCACCGGAGCTGGCGATGAAGCGCCTGCTGGCGGCCGGTTACGGCAACCTGTTTCAACTCTGTAAGGTCTGGCGCGACGGCGAGCGGGGGCGCAAACACCTGCCTGAATTCAGCCTGCTTGAATGGTACCGGACCGGCCATGACTACACCACGCTGATGACCGACTGTGAACAGCTGCTCCTGGCTCTGGTTCCGTCTGGTGCGATTGAATATCAAGGGGCAAGCATCGATCTCACCCCGCCCTGGCCGCGCCTGACGATTGCTGACGCATTCGCGCGCTTCGCCGACTGCAGTCTCAGCGAAGCGCTTGCCACCGACCGCTTTGATGAGGTTATCACCGGCGAGATCGAATCACAGCTCGGCATGAACCCGATATTTTTAACCGAGTATCCGGCTGAATTGGCGGCGTTGTCCCGCCTGAAACCGAATGATCCGAACTGCGCCGAACGCTTCGAGCTCTATATCGGTGGTCTGGAACTGGCCAACGCCTTCTCCGAATTGACCGACCCTGAGGAGCAGCGTAAACGCTTTACCGTGGAGGAAGCCGCTCGCCGGGCTGCCGGCAAAACAGCCAGCAGTTTGCCGGAACCATTTCTGAATGAACTCGCCAGCATGCCCGAAGCAGCCGGTATCGCTCTCGGGGTCGACCGGTTGATAATGTTGTTGACCGACAGCCCGAGCATCGATCAGGTCGTCGCCTTTACACCGGAGCAACTCTGAGCGCAACTCCTGGCTGTTTACCGAACGACCGCTACGCACAAAAAAAGCCCCACCATTTCGGCGGGGCTTTTATAGTTTTTCACAACTGATGGTAAATTTATTTACTGTCTGTTTTAGTTGATGACTCCACGGCCTGAGCACCTACGGCTCTTTTCTTGTTTTGCAGCGCCATCTGAACAAATCTCAAGGTACCGAGAACTGCAATAATCGTGAAGAAGAAGCCACGGAATTTCTCCGGTTCTTTCCCCTGGCTGAGCAGAATGACGTCTTCACTGACCGGCATATCCAATTCACGGGCCAGGTCGAGCAGTTTGTCACGATTACCGGACTCGATCAGGCCGCCGACCAGCATGCCGGTCACATCATGCTGACCGAAAAACAGCTCACTGTTCTCGTCTCGAAACTCAGCTTGCTCTTCCATGCTGTCAAAGGAAAAATAATAGGCCTGTAGCAGTTTTATAATCTCCGGATCGCTCGATTCAAAAACCACATCAATTTCCGAATCCTTCTCCGGAGTACTGCGCAATGGGATCAGGAATGCTTCAAGCTCAATCGTTCCGGTGGTGGAGATCGCCTGCTCAAGGTTCCAGTAGCCACCTTCAATACTCAGCCACTCGCGCGGAACATCACCCTGCTCCAGCTGAGCGATATCGACCACGGCCGGTTCCGGATTGTTAAACAGAAGTTGAAGATCACTGGCACCAAGAAACAGCATGACCAGACAAACAGCAAGGAGAGTATAGCGAAATCGGCTCATTTTAGTATTTCCAAAGTAGGCTGAATAAATTATTGATAAAAAAAGGGCCGCCAAATCGGCGGCCCTTAAGGTATGGCAAAGCAGTTAGAAAGTCAAGCGGCTCAGGCTTCGGCCCCTTCACGAACGTAGTCAGGTTGCTTCTTGGTCAGCAGCGAGACCACGATCAGAGCCAGGAAGCTGGCCGGAATCGAAATCAGAGCCGGGCTGTTGATGCTGATCGGTGCATCAGTCGGCAACATGCCGTAACGGACATACATATCCGGTGAAATCAGGATAAGACCAAGGGAGGTCACCAGACCAACCCCGATCGAGGTGGACACACCCTGAGCCGTGGTCCGCTCCCAGAACAGCACCATCAGTATCGCCGGCAGGTTGGCCGATGCGGCAACCGCGAAGGCCCAGCCGACCAGGAAAGAGACGTTCATCCCCTCGAACATGATTCCGAGATAGATGGCGATCAAGCCGACAACCACCGCCGAGAGCTTACCGGCCCGGACCTTGCCTTTATCGCTCATCTTCATGCCGAGGAAATTGTCCATAAGGTCATGGGCGACCGCACCGGACGAGGCGACGATCAGACCGGAAACCGTACCGAGCACAGTAGCAAAAGCGATCGAGGAGATGATCGCAAACAGGACGACACCAAACGACATCGCCAGCAGCGGTGCGCTCATGTTGTTGTCGGTCAGGTTGATGACACCGCTGGTCATGGCGCCGAGGCCGAGGAACAGGGTCAGGATGTAGAAAAAACCGATGGCGGCGATAGCAACGATGGTCGACTTACGGGCCGCTGCCTGGCTCGGTACTGTGTAGTAACGAATCAGGATGTGCGGCAGTGCGGCAGTACCGCAGAACAGAGCCAGCATCAGGGAGATGAAGTTAAATCTCTCCATCGGCGAGGCGTTATCAACCTTGAACTTCATGCCGGGACGGAGCAGACGGCTGCCCGGGGTCGGCTTCTGGTAGTAGACAACAACCTTGCTGGCACCTTCATTCAGGTACTTTTTGCCCCACAGGACCACAGTACTGTTCTGAATAGCCGAAAGAAAACCGAGGGGACCGATGGCACCGGTCTGCGCGACATCTTTACCATTAATCTTCAATTCTTTGATGTGACCGACAGCGAAAAACCTACCCTCTTCTTTCGCCGAACCGTTGAACAGCTTGGTGCCGTCAGCGAGGGTCTTGACAAACAGGGTCTCATCGAGAACCAGTCCTGCGTCGGTTTCTTTGATTTTCCAGACCGATTCAGCACCGTTGTTGGTCAGCTTGACGAAACCGGCCTCGCTGTAGACCGAGTTTTTCCAGTCAACGGTAGTTGCATAATCCGGGTCGGAAACCGCCAGGGACCCATCGGCCGCAACTGTCGCATTCAGGGTCTGGAAGACATGATACTCTTTGGTTCCACCCTGGTCGGGTTCGGTACTCAGACCACGGTAAAGCACACTACCGACGAGGATGGTGGTAA
>JAUVAJ010000145.1 GCA_030591795.1 Desulfuromonadales bacterium
AAAGCTGAGTGAACTTTTCAAGGGACTGAGCGTACGCCTGCTCCGGGTCGTCGGCTCCGGCAGCCTCACGTTTGGCCATCATCTCGGGATTACCCCCAAGCACAATGTCCGTACCGCGACCGGCCATATTGGTTGCAATAGTGAGCGCACCTTTGCGACCGGCCTGGGCAACGATCTCGGCTTCCCGCTCATGCTGCTTGGCATTCAGAACGTTGTGTGCAATGCCACGCTTTTTCAGCAATTCAGACAGCTTTTCCGAATCCTCGATGGTGATGGTACCAACCAGAACCGGTTGACCGGTCTCATGGCTAGCTACGATATCCTCAATAACCGCCAGGAATTTTTCCTTCCCGGTTTTATAGATGACATCAGCTTGATCGATACGGATCATCGGCTTGTTGGTCGGCATAATAACAACGTCGAGTTTGTAGATCTCGTTAAACTCGGCGGCCTCGGTATCGGCCGTACCTGTCATTCCCGCCAGCTTCTCGTACATGCGGAAATAATTCTGGAAAGTAATCGTCGCCAGAGTCTGATTCTCGCGTTCGATCTTCAGACCTTCCTTTGCTTCGATCGCCTGGTGCTGACCGTCGCCCCAGCGTCGGCCGGGCATAAGCCGACCGGTAAATTCATCAACGATGAGGACCTCACCATCCTTGACCACATAATCAACATCTCGTTTAAAAATAGCATGGGCTCTTAAAGCCTGGTTGACGTGGTGAAGAATCGCCATATTGCCGGGCTCATAGAGGTTCTCAACTGCCAATAACTTTTCAAGATTCAGGACGCCTTCCTCGGTGAGGGTCGCCGATTTGGATTTTTCATCCACGGTGTAATCACCGGTGTAACTCCGCAACGTCCGGCCGATAGTGCCATCGCGATCCTCGATCATTTCACCCTTTTTCAAACGAGGGATAACTTTCTCTGCGGTATGGTAAAGTTCGCTGGTGACGTTGCTTGGCCCGGAGATAATCAAGGGGGTTCTTGCTTCGTCAATCAGGATCGAGTCGACTTCGTCAACAATGGAATAGTAGAGGTCGCGCTGCACGTAATCCTCGAGAGCGAATTTCATGTTGTCGCGCAGGTAGTCAAAACCAAACTCGTTATTGGTGCCGTAAGTGATATCGGCACGGTAAGCTGCTTTCCTCTCTTCATCGCTCAAGCCATGAACAACGCAATCAACGTTCATGCCCAGAAAATCATAAACCGTACCCATCCATTCAGCATCACGTTTGGCCAGGTAATCATTGACCGTAATGACATGCACACCTTTGCCGGCCAGGGCGTTGAGGTACACGGGCAAGGTCGCCATAAGGGTCTTGCCTTCACCGGTCTTCATCTCGGCAATCTTACCGGAATGCAGCACCATGCCACCAATCAATTGGACATCGAAATGCCGCAGCCCCAGAACACGCACTGAAGCTTCACGCACAACAGCAAAGGCTTCGTTAAGAAGATCGTCCAGAGTTTCGCCATTTTGCAGACGCTCGCGAAATTCAATAGTTTTTGCCACCAGGTCAGAATCTGACAATCCCTGGATTTCCGGTTCCAGAGCATTGATCTCTTCAACCGCCTGCTGTAGCTGTTTCAGTGCACGATCGTTCTTGCTGCCAACGATCTTTTTCAGAATACTTCCAATCATGTGCTACTCCGTTACCGGTGATATTACCGATGATAATTATTACCTGGGCCCAACTGTCATTTCAGTCAGAATCGCAGATTTTAGCACAGCAAAGAGAACACTCACAAGGTTAAAGGGATGCGAATGAAGGGGATTAAGCACCGCTCATTTCACCTTGACTGAGACAAAGCAGAAAACGTCAAATCCCCGGCGTAGGACACCGGGGATTTGACGTTTATATTCTTTAAGTTTGACAGCTTATGTCATCACGCGTCTGTTTGTTATCTGAAACAGTGATTACTTCCAGACACCTTTCTGATAACTGAAGATATGCCTGTTGGGAATAATTTTTACAACGTTAAACGTACTCTGATCCAATTGCTCAAGAGTCTTGGCAGTGGACTCAAAGACCTGTTCCCGGTAGGAGAGAATGCCAACGTAAGGTATTGTACCAGATTCTGAACGACGCACTTTAGTGCCCATTGTGGAACTGTCAATTTGATGATAACGGGCAAGATATGTACCGTCCAACTGTTTGGTGATTTCCATACGAGAACGGGAGAAGATGTGATTACGGTTCAGCTGTTGAACTTTCGATTTGGCAAAGAGGTCAAATTCAAGCCGCTTGAGTGCCAGAGTCTGAATTCTGATGGCCTGTTCCTTAGCGGCAGCCGGGTCTACGTTCAGATGACTGACCTTGACCGGAGCTTTCTCTTCAGCTACGACTGGCGTAGCCAGCATAAAAACAGCGCCGACAATAAAAACTGCTTTGGAAATGATATTCATAAGGGAACTCCTGCAAAACGTTTCTGTCCTTCTGTTTGATCAATCCTTACATCTCATCTATCTGTTCAGCAATGATTATGCCAGAAAGTTGCGGAGCAATATTAACCTCCTGATTTCACAGTAAAATCTTCAGACCCCATCTGTTTTGCGAAGGGAAAAGAAGCCTTTTCAAGCTACTAATGTGACATTTTATGTCAGGTGCCGCGGTGAAATCAGGCCTTTACTTATGTCGTACATAGCTGAATCCGCGATTATTTGACGGTAAGTAGCCAACGAATCAACTCCATGGATTCAGGCTATAGAAAACCGGGGATTCGGATTACAAAAAAAAACCGGCCAGGTGTTCGATAACACCTGGCCGGACATCGCTTAATTGTTAATCAGGCAATGAAGTTGTTTACATGGTCATAAGTTCTACGCGCCGGTTAAGCTTGCGACCTTCCTTGGTTCCATTGTCATACTTCGCACGGGTCTCGCCATAACCGACAGTCTTCAGACGTGAAGCAGGAATACCGTTGCTGACAAGCCATTTTTTCACTGATGCAGCACGTCTCTCGGATAGCCCCTGGTTGTAAGCTTCGGGCCCTGTCGAGTCAGTGTGACCGGAAACAACAAAGTCGGTATCGGCATCTTCCGTAAGGATCATCTTCGCCTGCTCAAGTACGGGCACCATTTCATCAGTGATAGCTGACTTGTCAAAACCGAACAACAGGTTGAAGGTGATCACCTCTTCGACAATCACGATCACCTTTTCCGGAGTTTCCACGACAACGACCACTTCTTCCACAACAGCCTCGACGACATCCTCATAAAGAACATCTTTAGCAAACTTGGCCATATCTGCATCAGTCGTAACGACACTGCAATCGCTGAGGGCGCTAATTGCTTCTATGGTCTGCTTACCTTCAGGAGTATCAGCATAACTGATCACATGAATACAAAGGTTGGAGCCATATTTGCTGTAGAGAGCTTTTGCCTCGGCAATCGGGTCGGCACCCGCATTTGATGCACCGTCAGTGAACATAACCAAGGCCGTTGTCCCGGAAAGATTGCCAATGGCAGGATTAATGCCTGCCAGGCCATCACCCATAGTCGTAAAGGTATTGAATGGAGGAGCAATCTTGGCAACAGCAGAGCTGAGCGATCCAGTTTTAAAAGGTGCGGGAGCAGTGACTGGCTTATAAGGTGCGAAAACAGAAACGCCACCATTATAGCCAAGCTCCGGGAGAGCCTTATCCAGTCGATTAACTGCTGCTACAGCCTTATCAGCTTTCTGATGTCCTGCTTGAGCCTTGGCATAGGCCATGGAGCCGGACTGGTCCATGAAAATAATAAAGTTATCAACCTTTTTCACAAGCTTTGCCGAGGCAACAAGTGGAAAGGCCAAGCCGAGCGCCAGTACCAGCAAAGTGACAGTTAATGACAGCCTACAAATCCGTTTCATTTTATTTACTCCTTAAGTTAATTTTGAGCCATTTTGGTTAAGAGGTTAAGAGCATTTGCTTAAGAGAGATCCCGAATGGATCATAATTTTTATATTATTTTAATGATATATTAGCGGATGTATTCGATTAGTCAACGGCCGGAACACACTTAATTTACGGAAAACGTAGAGAAGATTCTGTTATGCCCGGGCAAAAACAGCACAATTTGTCAATAATTGGCATATCGTTTGTCAATAATTGGCATATCAAAGTGCCGGATTAAGGCACAAAAAAGCCCGGCTATGCCGGGCTTTCATGGTTTTATGTGAGCTGTGTTTAGAGGTATTTATGCGGATTAACAGGGACATCATTAAGACGAACTTCATAATGAACGTGAGAGCCCGTTGAGCGACCGGTGTTACCAACCGAAGCAATGCGGTCGCCACGTCTGACCCGCTGGCCGACCTTAACGTTATATTTGGAGTTATGTCCATACACGGTACGATAACCATAACCATGGTCTATCGTGACTACCTTGCCGTAGCCTGACTCTGTCCTGGCGCTGCTGACAATGCCATCGGCAGTGGCAATCACCGGAGTTCCGGTGCGTGCCGCAATATCAAGCCCTTCATGCATCTTCCGTCTGCCATTAAAGGGGTCGCGCCGCATACCGAAGCTCGAAGTCAGCCAACCCTTGACCGGCCACCCCAGAGGTTTGGCGGCAAGCAATGAACGCTGGTCATTCAGGATACCCTGAATCTCTTCCTGACTCTCACGGCGCAGATCAATCTGGCGACGAACTTCATCAATGCGTTGTTGAATCTCGTTAAACTCCCGGTTGACGCCATATCCTCTTGCCGGGCCACCGACACCAGCTATACTGTCCCCTTTAGGTGCCGAAAGTTTTGCCATGACACGCACCTTGGCATCATTCTGTGCCAGGACAACCATTTCCTGGCGCAGGTCTTCGAGCTTGACAACCAGGTGGTGCAACTCTTCACGCTGTGAAAGGTTTTCAGCTTGCAGACGTTGTAACTCCTGACGATCAAAACTGGTCATCGCATAATCGGCGATCAACCCTGCAAGCCCCAGTGCCAGAATGACAGACACGGCAAGAACACCCTTAACTACGGCGCTGCGCACTCCAAAACGGCGCACCTGATGGGAGCCTTCCGGTATAACCAATATGGTAAAGCGCTTTGCTGACAAGGCTGAAACCTCCTAAAGAATCTGATATTTACCAAACTTCGATGCTAACTAATAAAGGATTGGCAAGGATACTGTCAAGTTTAAATTTGACATTTACCCGTTCTGTGCTAGCACATCAATCAACAGTTTCAGAGCGACAGAATGAGAGCAATTTCGTCACATTCCGGGAACTTTGGACATTTAATGCAGTCCCCCCATATTTTCTGAGGCAGTTCTGACTTTTCGATAACGTCAAAACCAAGTTTTTCAAAAAATGTCTGCTGGTAAGTTAATGCAAAAACTCTGCCAATACCTAACTGACGCGCTTCAGAGATACAGGCCTCAACCAGGCGCAGGCCGATACCGTGACCGCCATAG
>JAUVAJ010000336.1 GCA_030591795.1 Desulfuromonadales bacterium
CATAGGTCAGTTTATCAAAATTGACTATCGAGACATCATCGGTCTCATTCAAGATAAGACGGATAAAATTGGCGCCGATAAAACCACAACCACCTGTTACAAGTATATTCTTCATGCAAACACCTGCTCGTTGTTAAAGATTCCAGTAGACGAGTCCTGCTGATTCAACTTCAGTTTTATCGAGAATATTTTTCACATCCATAATCACCCCGGTTCCGCTTGGCGTGGAGCATAGTTCCTGGAGCCTGACGGCGCTGAACGACCGATATTCCTGGTGGGCAACGGCCAACACCACAGCATCAACCGGCGCAATACTGTCCAGATCAACCAGATCTACACCGTATTCCTTGCGGGTATCATCTCTGTTTGCCATCGGGTCATGCACCAGGGTATTGACCCCGTATTCCTGCAACTCTCTGACAATATCAATAACCTTGGTATTACGTATATCCGGCACATCTTCCTTGAAGGTCAGACCAAGCACCAGAACCCGGGCACCTTTGACCGCTTTATCCGCCTGAATCAACTGTTTGACCGTTGTCTCGGCGATGAATTTACCCATCTGGTCATTGATCCGTCGCCCGGCCAGAATAACCTGTGGCTGGTAACCGATCTCTTCGGCCTTGTAGGTTAGATAGTAAGGGTCGACGCCGATACAGTGACCACCAACCAGTCCAGGTGTAAACTTGAGAAAATTCCACTTGGTGCCGGCCGCGGCCAGAACATCCTGGGTTGAAATACCCATCAGGTTGAAGATCAGGGCCAGTTCATTCATCAAGGCGATATTCAAGTCACGTTGGGTGTTTTCGATCACTTTGGCCGCTTCAGCAACCTTGATGCTCGAAGCCCGGTGGACTCCGGCATCGACCACCAGCTCATAAACGCTGGCGATAGTATCCAGCGTCGGTTCATCTTGCCCGGAAACGACCTTGATGATTTTGTCAATCGTATGCACCTTGTCGCCAGGATTAATTCTCTCCGGCGAATAGCCGACCTTGAAATCGATACCACAGGTCAGCCCGGACTCTGCCTCAAGGATCGGCACACAGATATCTTCCGTCACCCCCGGATAGACCGTCGACTCGTAGACGACAATGCTGCCGGGAGCAAGGTTTTGACCAATCATGGTCGAGGCCGATATCAACGGCGACAAATCAGGTTTACGGTTACGATCAATCGGCGTCGGCACAGTAACCACCAGAAAAGCCGCCTCCTTAAGACGCAACGGTTGATCAGTCAGGTCAATCTGCGTAGACGCCAGTTCGTCCGTAGACAGTTCACCGGTCGCATCAAACCCTTGGCGCAACTCGTCAATCTTGCGGCTACTGATGTCGAAACCGATTACTTTAGTCTTTCGACCGAAAGCGGCCGCCAGCGGCAGCCCAACATAACCGAGACCGACCAGAGCAATGCTCTCCTGCTTACTGCGAATATCTTCAAATGAAACCATAATTAACTAACTCCATGGTGTATTCCGGCCGCAACAATGTAATCGACCGCCGCCGGTAAATCAACAAATCGTTTAACCGTGTCTGGAATCTTGGCAACAGCCTCGGCACCAAACCCGGTCAACACCAGATACGGTGTACATCCAGCAGCAAAACCGGCCTCGATATCAGACAGCTTATCACCTATAATAATCGATGCCGACAAATCAAGGTCCAGCTCCCGGGCGGCGCTCAGGAGCATGCCGGGTTTACCCTTACGACAATCGCAAACAATCCCGAATTCGTCACTAGCGACGGTCGGATGGTGTGGACAGACATAAAAAGCATCAACCTTAGCGCCAACCTGATGCAAACATTCCTGTAGATGCTCATGCAGCGTGTCGACCGCTGCCAGATCGTAATAACCTCGGGCAACACCAGACTGATTGGTAACGATCACCACCTTGTAACCGGCTTTATTAAGCCGCAGTATCGCTGCTTCAGCCCCGGGCACGAACTCGAAATCCTCGGCCTTATGCAGGTAATGTTTCTCAATATTGACCGTACCGTCCCGATCCAGAAAAATAGCTGGAACTCCTTTGCGTGCGGTCAGCACCCCGACGGTTCCTCGTACTGACTAAGTATTTTCTCAATCATGTTAGTCGTCGATTTACCATCAACGAACTGAACCAGTTCAACCCGACCGCCTTGGCTCTCCACTTCTTCTCGACCGACTACACCATCAAGTGAATAATCCCCGCCTTTGACGAGAATTTCCGGGTTGAACAGTTTAATCAATTCCAGCGGAGTCTCTTCATCGAAGATCGTGACATAATCAACACAATCGAGGGCCGCCAGAATATGTGCCCGCTCCTCTTCAGCGATCAAGGGCCGGTTAGCCCCTTTGAGTTGACGAACGGAGCGGTCTGAATTGAGGCCAACGATCAGCAGATCACCCAACTCTCGGGCTTTTTGCAGATATTTAACGTGACCGACATGCAACAGATCAAAACAACCATTGGTAAAAACAACCTGTTTGCCTTGACGCTCAACTTGAATTCTCTCATACAACATCTGACGATCACAAACCTTACTACTCTCTTGCTCTTGTTTCATAACCTGGGCAAGTTCTGCCGCACTGACCGTAGAGGTGCCGAGTTTGCCGACCACGATCCCGGCGCCAACATTTGCCATCCGGGCGGCGTCCGCCAACGACAGCCCGACCGCCAGGGCGGATCCGACCAGCGCGAGAACAGTATCGCCTGCCCCGGAGACATCAAACACTTCCCGGGCCTGTGTCGGCACATGCACTACATCATCAACTGTAAACAGGCTCATGCCCTC
>JAUVAJ010000025.1 GCA_030591795.1 Desulfuromonadales bacterium
GGCGTGATCCATAACCCTTCGGATGCCAACTTTACCAGCTGTGAAGATTGCCATACCGCGACCCCTTCAGATAATCACTGGGATGGCGTAGCGCAGACCAGTGATCCGATCATAAACTTTGATGCAGCCCTGACTGGTTTTGCCGACGGTACGCCGCCAACCTGTGCTTCATCGTGTCATAGCGACAGCGCTGGCTGGGGTCGTATCTGGCACGAAAATGCCGATCTGGCCGACGGCAGCGAATGTGCTGGTTGTCACGGTACCATGGGAGACTGGCGAGCAGGATCGAGCCACGAACAGACCTTCGGTGGTAGCGCCTCGACACGCGGCGCTGGCCATAACAGCGGTAGTGGCGTCTGTGAAGACTGCCATTCCTATCCCTCCGTTGCAGGTAATCACAACACCGGTGTTCACCGGATCAATATCAACGATCCCGGAACCGGTATCACTGAAGGTGGCGGGCGTGCCTGGTGTGCCGATTGTCACAGTGATGATGGTGCCCCGACGACCAGCGGCACTCATACCATTACCCAGTCGATCTTTACGCTGCAGACGGTTGATGGGGCCAATGATCCAGTCGGTTCCTGTACTGGTTGTCACGGTACCGGTGGTGCCAACTACTGGCCGGATAACTCGACCGCTCACGTTGCCAACGATGAGCCTGGCGAGCATCAGGCACACATGCAACTACTGGCCCGTCGAGCCTACAATGAGGATATTGCAACCTTGTTGACCGACAATGGCAACGGTACCACCGATTTTAAACAGAAATCGCTCTGTGACTATTGCCACAAGGCGACCACCCAGGATGTCACGCATAACGACGGCACCGCTAACGTCTTCCCGAGCGCTGTGAATGCTCTCCGTTTTCAGGACGGCGCCAGCGATACCGGCACCTTGGCGAGCTATGACGGCGGTGCTAGCGGTACCTGCTCTAGTGTCGACTGTCACAACAGTAAATCAAATATTCCTGGAACCTATGGCTGGTATGATAGCGGTGCGGCCGATTGCGACATGTGTCATTCTCCTGGCGGGCACGCAGAGGATTTTGCTAATCCGACGACAGGCCTTCACAATATTACGCCGACCACCAGCGGCATCACACATAATGACTCGCTGACCGCTTGCGATACCTGTCATTCTCTGATTCCAGATAATTACGTTTTACAGGCATCAGCTCATGTCGATGGAACCTTCAATGCCGATGCTCTAAACAACACTGATCGTTATCTGTTTGCCGATTATGATGATTCGGTTAGCCCCGGTACTTGCGCTGGTGGTAACTCCGGTGCTGCCGGTTGTCACGACGGCAATGGTGAAGTTGGCACATGGAAGCGACGTTGGAGCGATACCGCTGATAATGGTGGTACGGTCGTCTGTGATAACTGTCACGGTGGTGTGAACGGTGAGGGGACCTGGACTTTCGGTTCCAATAACACTATTGGTGACAATAATATGAGCCACGATCGCAACTGGGACGGTGAAGGTGCCCTCGAGGTAATCGGCCAGCATAGTGCCGACACCAGCTCCACCGATCGTTGCAACACCTGTCATGTCTACGGGGATGTTGAATACGGCGCTTTCGGCTGGGCTGGTGGTTCTGCTCATGGCAATGATAAGATCGATATGAACGATTCGCTTGGTTATTCACGCAGCGGTGGTGATGCTTACGGTTGCACCAGCAACTGTCACACCACCCCTGGATCGCATCTGACCGAGAGTTCCAACTGGACCCTGGGGGCTATAACTGGACCAAGCCTCGGTTGTGACAGTTGTCATGGCGGTGGTGCTCCTGCTGCCGGGGTTGATTCTTCAAGCCCGCACGTTGTCAGTACCTTCGGTGGTTCTTTTATCTCCTGTGGCGAATGTCATCCTGGTGATGGTGTTGGTACCCAACATACAGCGGCCGGTGTCGTCAGTATCCCGAATAATACCAATGTCGGAATCAATTATGTAAATGGTGTGAACAGCTACGCCGGTTTCAACGGTATTGTTCTCGGCGGTACGGCAACCAGTGGCAGTACCGAGGCGGAGATCTGCTGGAACTGCCATGATTTTAATAGTGATGGTGACGTCAACGATGCCAACGAGCCAAACGAGTGGGGAACCAACACCGGGAGTATCTACGATTACGGGACCCTTGATAATAAGAACTGGTTCAGTGCTAATTGGTCCAGTGGTGCTGGTTTCGCCTATAAAAATGGTGGCCTGACCACGGCCTTGAATGCCAATGGCGCCTCAACGCACGGGACTAACGGTGGTGCGCAGGGCGTTGATGCTGTCTCTGAAATTGGCTGCTCCTACTGTCATGATGTTCACGACACGGCTGGTGGTGTCAACGGTGCTCCGTTCCTACGTGGTACCTGGATCGGTAGTAGGTATCCGGAAGATGGAGCCCCTCTGAGCGGCTATACTTATGCCGCAGGTGTGAATAAATATACAACTTCTGGTCTTGAAGCACCGCCTCGCACTCAAGCCGGAGAAAACACCTCCGGTGGCTGGCAGATTGACGAGAACAACGGAGACCCGAACAGTGGTGTGACTTTTGCCCAACACGCTGGACTTTGCTCTCTTTGTCATGGTGATGGTGATGCTGTTGAGGGTGAAACGGCTGACCGTGATGCGATTGAAGGTTTATGGTCGGGTCATATCAATACTGTTGCTGGTGGTAGCCACAACGGCACCAATAATATCTTCAGTAACTCAATCCGTAACGGTACCGGCAACTTTGATACCGGTATGTGGATGGGAGCGTTGAACTCGACCGGTTACAGCGGTTCCTGGATGCATGGTATACGTAATGATGATGGTGGCGATGGTGTAACCACCGGTGACGCCAATGAGATGATTGTGCCTGGTAAGGCGTTAGCTTATAACGAATTTGCATGGTCCGTCACAGTTGATACCGGTACGGTTGATGATACTTTTCACAACTTTACCTGTTCCAAGTGTCACAACCCGCATGCATCGCGTCTGCCGCGACTGATGATTACCAATTGTCTTGACGTTTCGCATAACACTTGGGACGATGATTTTATTGGAGCTTCCAACTGGGCAACCTTTGAGAGCTACACTCGCAATAATAACCGGGAATTCGCTTATGCCTCCACCGCCCAGAACTGTCATCGTTATGCCGACATGCCGGCTGGTGGTGCAGTTGAGGAGCCAGGTTGGAACAGCGTAACTCCATGGTAATTTATGGTTGTTGATTTGTATGTTTAACCAACAAGGGCCGGAAGATATCTATCCGGCCCTTAAGTATTTGCTTTCATGCAGAGAGTTGAAACGGTTGGTAATTAGATAAACTTCCTGGCGTTAACGAGTGATATGTTTTCTAGTGACACCAGTCTGGTCGATAAAATTGAGATCTGTTAGGTAGGTGTATGCAGAGATGTCTACACGTTTTTATGTGGATTATGCTTTTGTGATGTTACCTGTGTTTGTTCGTTCAGTTCATCTTGTAAAGACTTACTCGCCGACGGTAAGTCGTTCAACATTCTTAATATTCATCGTTTAAAGATGTTCGTGTTTGCAGATGCTAAACAAAAAAGGCCGCCGTAATCACATTTGCGGCGACCTTTTTTGTGTTTGCCTGATTGTTTTTAAGGCTCAAGCACAAGACGAAACCCTACGTCTTTATAACCTTTATCACCACGCTCCCAGCTTCGTGCAAATGAGCGAATTTCAGTGCCGAATTGTTGCCAAGACCCTCCACGGGTGATTCTTGTAGAGGTGTCCTTTGAGACCCAGGCGCTGTTGTCTATCGGCGCACCTTCGTAGTTGTCGTGGCGGGTGTCTTGACACCATTCATAGACATTGCCGGTAAGGTCGTAAATCCCGTAAGGGTTTGGAGGGAATGAACCGACAGGTGCAGTATTCTGTTTGTCCCACTTACTTCCGCAGTCAAGACAGTTTGCCATGCCTGGAGTTAGCTGAAAGCCCCACCAGTAGGGTGTTGTTTTTCCACCTCGTGCTGTAAATTCCCACTCAGACTCTGATGGTAAACGTATTGTACGACCGGACTTTTTGCTTAGCCATTCTGTGAAGTCGATGGCGTCTTGCCACGATACATTGATAACCGGACGAGCACCTCGTCCCAAACCATTGTCTTGGGGTTTGTTTCTGCCGGTAGCGTTGCAAAATTTATCGTACTGATCAAAAGTGACTTCAAATTTGCCGATGTAAAAATCAGACAGTGAGACTTTATGGGCAGGCACAGCAAGAATATCTTTCTTTTTGATGTCACCCATATCGAATTTACCGCCATTGATCCAGACAAATTGGATGTTATCGATTGTTACGATTACTTCTTCTAACTGATCGGCCCTTGATGCAGCTGGGGTAAGGCACAAAAGCGTGAAAAGAAGTCCTGCGGCACAACTGGTCAACGTAGTTTTCATGGTTTTCTCTCTCACTATTTATTTGTGTTGTTTTTTTTGTCGAATTTATCAATTTTGATCTGTTTCCACCAGTCCATCCGCTCGCCGATCATTTTCTCGTAGCCGTGATCGGTCGGAGTGTAAAACTTATTGTCTTTTATATCCTCTGGCAGATAATCCTGCGCCTGATAACCATCCGGATTGTCATGCGCATATTTGTAGCCCTTGCCGTAATCAAGATCTTTCATCAATTTAGTCGGCGCGTTGCGGATATGCAGAGGGACGGGGAGGGCGCCACTGCTCTTAACTTCGGCCTGGGCGGCCTTAATCCCGGCATAGCTGGCGTTGCTCTTTGGTGCGGTGGCGAGGTAGGTGACGGCTTGAGCCAGGGTGATGCGTGCTTCCGGCAGGCCGACGAAATGAACCGCCTGCTGGGCGGCAACGGCAAGTTGCAGGCCGCGTGGGTCAGCATTACCTACATCCTCCGAAGCGAAGATCACTAATCGACGCATGATGAACATCGGGTCTTCACCGGCTTCGAGCATGCGGGCCAGCCAGTAGAGAGCGCCGTCCGGGTCTGAGCCGCGCAGGCTCTTGATGAAGGCGGAGATGATGTTGTAATGTTCTTCGGCACCCTTATCATAAAGGATCGCCTTTTTCTGCAACGTCTCTTCGGCTATTGCCAGGTCGACCTTGCCGTTAATCGGCGCGGAGACCGCAACTTCCAGAGCATTAAGAGCGACGCGGGCATCGCCGTCGGCGCGGGCGGCGAGGAAATCGAGGGCCTCATCGCTGACCTCCGGTCGGGGGTGCGGCAACCCTTGTGGGTCGGACAGCGCGCGGTCGAGTAGGATACGGATGTCGTCAGCCTGTAGCGGTTCGAGTACAAAGACTCTTGAGCGCGACAGTAGGGCAGCGTTGATTTCAAATGACGGGTTCTCGGTAGTTGCACCGATCAGGATAATGTCACCTTTTTCAACGTAAGGGAGGAAGGCGTCCTGCTGGGCTTTATTGAAGCGATGAATTTCATCGACGAACAGCAGTGTCCGCCGGTTATGATATTTTTTCTCTTCCTGGGCCTGGGCGACGATCTCCCGAACGTCCTTAACCCCCTGTAGCACTGCCGAAAAGAAGACAAAGTTGCACTTGCTGGTGCTGGCGATGACCTGGGCGAGGGTGGTTTTGCCGGTACCGGGCGGCCCCCAGAACAGGACTGAGGAGAGCTGGTCCGATTCGATCAGCCGGCGTAGCAGTTTTCCTTCGCCGATCAGTTGTTGCTGGCCAACCATGTCGTCTAGTTTGTGCGGACGCAGGCGTTCGGCCAGCGGGATACCGTCAGGATTTGGTGTGGCTTCAAAAAGATCCATGATTTCCCTTGTTTGAATCCTTGTTAACTGAACTATTATACCGATTGTCTGTCGACAAGGCGAGGGTGAAAAGATAGACTTGCCTGACATGCTGTGTTAAATTTTCGCAATTATCCGCAAGGAGGGAAACTATGCAGCGGATTGGTATATTTGCCAAGAAAAATCAACCAGATGCAGTTGCGTTGGCCCAGAAGCTTGAAAACTGGCTGAGTGGTCGTGGTGTGACCGTTCTTTGTGAGGAAGACCTGGCCGGCAAAATGGGGGTGCCGGGCAAACCGTCTGCAGAGATCCCGCCTAATTGCGATATGCTCATTGTTCTCGGTGGTGACGGCACGCTGATTTCCGTCGCCCGGGCTGTCGGTTCGCTTGAGACGCCAATCCTTGGTGTTAACCTGGGCAGTCTCGGTTTCCTGACCGAAATTACGACCGATGAGTTGTTTCCTGTGCTGGAACAAATACTGGCCGGAAATTACCAGATGTCTGAGCGTTTGATGCTCAATGTGTTGGTCACCCGCGACTGTAAGCTGGTTGAAAAGCACCTGGTGCTGAACGATGTGGTGATTAATAAAGGGGCGTTGGCCCGAATCATCGACATGAAGGTCTGGGTCAAAGAGTCGTACTTGACCACTTTCAAGGCCGATGGTTTGATAATTTCTTCACCGACCGGCTCGACCGCTTACAATATGGCGGCCGGCGGCCCGATTATCAATCCCGGTTCCGAGTGTCTGGTTATTACACCGATTTGTCCACATATGCTGACCAACCGACCGATGATTGTCTCGGCTGATTCATCGATTCGGGTCGAGGTGATGTTTCAGGATGAGAACGTGTTCTTGACCGCCGATGGTCAGGTTGGAACTTCATTGCAGGCTGGCGATATTGTTGAAGTCCAGCAGGCGCCAAACCGGACACGATTGATTCTCAGCCCGGAGAAAGATTACTTTGAGATTCTGCGGACCAAATTACGTTGGGGGGAGCGGTAAACGCGTTAATTCATGCTGAATGAACTGACTATTCGCAATTTTGCCACCATTGACCGTCTGCAGGTCGAGTTTCGCCAGGGGTTTAATGTCCTGACCGGTGAAACCGGTGCCGGCAAGTCGATTATTATCGACGCTGTCGGGTTGTTGTTGGGCGAGCGAGCTCGACCGGAGCTGATTCGATCCGATACCGATGAGGCATCAGTCGAGGCGCTGCTTGATCTGGCCGACAGCCCGGGTGTGCAGCAGCGTCTTGAAGCCGAGGGGTTTGCTGAAGGGGATGAACTCCTCATCCGGCGGACGATTAACCGCAATGGCAAGAACCGGGTTTACCTCAACGGTGCGCTTGCTACCCTGACACAATTGCAAACAATTTCGGCTGATCTGATGGTGATCTATGGTCAGCATGAGCAGCAACAGTTGCAGCGCGCCTCAGCCCATCTTGATTTGTTGGATCGTTATACCGGGTTAGAGGGCGAGGTTGCTGCCTGTGGTGAATTATTTGCTGAAATGCGGGAGTTGCAACGGCATATCGAGAAGTTGGCGCTGGCTGAACGTGACCGGCAGCAACGCCTTGACCTGTTGCTGTTTCAGCAGCAGGAACTCGATCAGGCCTCTCTGCTGGAAGGTGAGGATGTTGAGCTTGAAACTGAGCGCAAGCGATTACTGAATGCCGGCAAATTAGCCGAGGCCTGTAATGGTGGCTATGCCGACCTCTACGAGGGGGAGGGCGCCATTTGTGAGCGGTTGTCGCTGTTGGCAACTACCCAGGAGAATCTGGCCGATATAGACCCGGTTTTCGTTGAAATGGCCGAAGCGGTCCGTCAGGCGCAGTATGGACTGGAAGATGTTGCTACGCGTTTGCGTGATCACGCAGGTAGTGTGGTATTCGACCCGCAGCGACAGAATGAGGTTGAGGAGCGTCTGGCGATAATTGCCACCCTGAAACGCAAGTATGCACCAACCATAACCGAAATATTGCAACATAGGGACGATATTGAAACTGAATTGGCGGAATTGAATGATGTTGATGCCACTCACGCTGCCCTTTCTGGTCAACTTGATGCCGTTAAAAAGCGTTTAAACAGTGTTGCAGACAGTCTCAGTAGTAAAAGAGCCGCGGCGGCAAAACGGTTGAGTCGTGCTGTCGCCACCGAACTTGCTGACTTGGCGATGGAAAAGGCACGGTTTGATGTTCGCTTGGAAACACTCGAAGAACTTGTGGCCAAAGGCGGGGAACAGTGTCAGTTTTATCTTTCCGCTAACCCGGGCGAACCGCCTAAACCACTGAGCCGGATTGCATCCGGCGGTGAATTGTCACGCATTATGCTGGCAATCCGTCGTTCGATTCCACAGGCTGGGGGGACGACAACTTTGGTTTTTGACGAGGTTGATGCCGGGATCGGTGGTGTTGCCGCGAGTAAAGTTGGTGAAAAACTTCAAGCTGTGGCACGCGGGTTGCAGTTACTCTGTGTGACGCACCTGCCGCAGGTAGCTGCTTATGCCGACTGGCATTATCGGGTTGAAAAGCACCAGAGTGATGCGGTCACCCGGACAAGTTTAACTATCCTTGATTCTGAGGACCGGGTGGTTGAGATGGCACGGATGCTGGGTGGTTCACAAATTACCGATCGAACGGTGGAGCATGCCCGGGAGTTGATTGCTTCATCGAATAAATTGTCAGGAAATGAGTGAGTTAATTAATATGGTGCGTTGCGCAAAAATATCTGATGCCAGACCGATTCACCAACTGCTTCTCAAGTATGCGAATGATGGCTTGGTGTTGCCACGTTCTTTATCTGAAATTTATGAATGTATCCGTAACTTCTATGTATATGAAGATCAGGCTGGTGCCGTGATCGGCGCAGTTTGTCTGCAAATAAGCTGGGAAGACCTGGCTGAAGTCAGGTCATTGGTAGTTGCCGAGCAAGCCTCCGGCCAGGGCGTCGGTCGACAATTGGTCGACCAGTGTCTTGATGAAGCTAGAGAAGTTGGGCTGCAAAAGGTTTTTGCTTTAACTTATAAAATCACTTTTTTTGAAAAACTTGGTTTTCAGGAGATTGATAAGTCGGAGTTGCCGCACAAGATTTGGGGTGACTGTATCAAGTGCGCCAAGTTCCCTGAGTGTGATGAAACGGCAATGCAAATCATGCTCTGAGCTGTTTTTACAGACAAAAGTCGAAGTTGTCTCTTTCATTAAAACCTTGACTTTTAACGACGTTTTATCGTATTAGTCATGTGTTGTCCGGGCTACAGCCCGGTTCAGACTTGACTGCAATCATGGAATTTTTGTTATGCCTGCGAAGAAATTCACATTACTGATCATACCGGAGGGCTCGCATCAGGTGCGGCGTTTCGCTCTGCAACGCAAGACCCTGAAGGGGATTTTGTTCGTTGTTGCCCTGTTTTGTATCGGCTTGACCGCTCTGACGACTGATTACGTTCTGGCCAATCTGGATGAAGCAGAGTTTGCCCGTCTGCAGCAGGAAAATCAGCAGCAGCGTAATGAACTGCAAAAACTGGTAGCCGGTCTGGAGAGTCTGCAGCGCGAGATGACCCTGCTGGCCCAGAATGATGCCAAAGTCCGGGTAATGGCGCAATTAACCAGAGCCAACTCTGATTCAGAGACGTTGGCCGGTGTTGGTGGCCCACCGGAGATTGAAGGTTCAGATTCCTTCTCAGAAATGCAACGTCGTATCGACCAGATGCGTCGCGATATAGATTTGCGCCGTGAAAGCCAGGAAGAGATCCAGGGCTTTCTCAATGATCAACGCTCGATGCTGAGTGCTGTACCTGAAGGCTGGCCGACCAAAGGTTGGCTGACCTCTTCGTTCGGGATGCGTAAGTCACCGTTCACCGGCAAGAAGAAGCTCCATGAAGGGTATGATATTGCAGCCCGTACCGGTACTCCGATCTACGTTACTGCTGACGGCGTTGTAACCCGTTCGGAAACAACACCCGGTTATGGCAAGTTGATCGTTATCGATCATGGCTACGGTTACCGTACCTATTATGGCCATAACTCGAAGAACCTGGTTCGGGCCGGACATAGAGTCAAACGGGGTGAGAAAATTGCCGAGGTCGGAAATACCGGCCGTTCAACCGGCTCACATGTTCATTACGAGATTCGCCGTAACGGCGTCCCGGTCAATCCAAAGAAATTCCTTTAAAACAGTTCAAGCCCCGGCAATCAGCCGGGGCTTTTTTATTCCAATATTTCCATCCCTGTAACCGGTAAGTTTTTGATTGTCTATGCTCTATTCAGCTGCCTCTAAACCCTCTCTGATCGTTTCATATATAGACAGAGCATCTTTGCCTGCAAGATCTGCGATTTCTTTAATGCTCATCTCTTCTTCTGCCTGAATACCGTGTTCAGCAAGAATCTGAAGAACAGCTTTACTACTGACTGAATATTCCTGGCAAAGATCAATCAAGGGTCTTTTACCGAGACCGGTCGGGGCTTGCCTGGGGAAGGTGTTGTGTATCCGTTCACTCAGTGGCGAGATAATCAGGTAAATCTCCTTTGGCGAGGTCTGATTTAAAGCGGCGATTTCAAGTAAAGGCTGATCACTGTTTTCTACCATAAGGCCGGCGTCTCGTAACCGTTGCAAGCTGAGTTCCAGATCGAGCTGCATTTTTTTGGCAAACGTCTTTATAGATGATAGTTCAGCATGTCCGTATGGCGGCTCGCCATAAAATTTCTCGGCATCGGCACTGATCGACTCTCCAATGACAATAATGGTCGAAAAGGGCGGGACTTCAAAATATGTACCCAGAGAAAACAGCACAACAAGGA